>CAZGIC010000014.1:0-29199 GCA_964526435.1 uncultured Lachnospiraceae bacterium
AATTACAATTTACACTTTGTTAAAATTATACCATATTAAGCAATTTATTTCAATCAGTTAAAATATTAAACATAACTAGATTTGTTAAAACGTAACCAATCCTTGACATTTTAACAATGTGTTTTTCTAAATATTCAATCATGCATTGACAAAAGTACTTGATTTGTCATAACATAGTGTTGTAAGGTTCTCCTTTCTGTTAATTGTTTGTGGTGATTCAATTATATCATAAAAAGGTTGAACCTTACTTTTTTATTTTAGTGTTACCTATCTATCGTACCTCAACAGTATAACCACACCAGTTGACAAAGAACCTAATTTTACACAAACAAATAAAGTGACATAGATACTATCTATGCCACTTCAGGATCGTGCTTTGTCAGTTAAAGTTATTTACTTTACAACAAGATCTTATATCAAAATGTGCGTGACATGATTCGAACACGCGACCTTCTGATCCGTAGTCAGACGCTCTATCCAGCTGAGCTACACGCACACATTCACAACAAAACAATTATACATTATATTCCAAACTTTGTCAAGTATTTTATTTTAATTTTGAAAAATAATTGTATATAAATAAAAAGTTTCCTTCAATATCAAGGGTTGGCAGTGACAAAACACTGTCAACCCTTATAACAACAATACTGAATACTGTTCTATAGAAAAAACATTTTCAGCTTATAAATCAATTTATTTTATACTCATTCATTATTTCCTGAATTGATAGGCTTCATTGTTGGGAAAAGTAATATATCTCTTATTGTGCTTGCATCTGTAAAGAGCATCACAAGTCTGTCAATACCCATACCCATACCTCCTGTAGGAGCCATACCATATTCAAGAGCAAGCAAAAAGTCCTCATCAATCATATTTGCTTCTTCGTCGCCTTTTGCTCTAAGCTCTTCCTGACGTTCAAATCTCTTTCTCTGATCAATAGGATCATTTAACTCACTATAAGCATTTGCATACTCATGACCACATATAAAGAGTTCAAATCTTTCAGTATATTCAGGCTTATCAGGCTTTCTTTTTGTCAGAGGTGAAATTTCAACAGGATGATCCATAAGGAATGTAGGCTGAATAAGCTTATCCTCAACAAATTCCTCAAAGAATAAATTAAGTATATCACCTTTTTCATGTCTTTCCTCAAACTCAACATTATGTTCCTTTGCAACAGCTCTCGCTTCTTCAAGTGTATGGATCTCATCAAAGTCAACGCCTGCATATTTCTTTACAGCATCAACCATTGTAATTCTTTCAAAAGGCTTGCTAAAGTCAAGCTCAACTCCCTGATAAACAATTTTATCACTGCCTGCAACCTTTTCAGCAACTTCCTTTATTATTCCTTCTGTAATATCCATCATACCGTGGTAATCAGTATATGCCTGATACAGTTCAAGCAATGTAAATTCCGGATTATGATTTGGATCCATTCCCTCATTTCTGAAAACTCTTCCTAATTCATAAACCCTTTCAAGTCCGCCGACAATAAGCCTTTTTAAAGGAAGCTCAAGAGCAATTCTCATATACATATCAATATCAAGAGTATTGTGGTGAGTAATAAAAGGTCTTGCCGTTGCACCTCCGGGTATAGTCTGTAAAATAGGAGTTTCTACCTCAAGGAAATCAAGGTTATCAAGATAATTTCTGACAGTTTTTATAATCGCACTTCTTGTAATAAAGTTTTTCTTTGTTTCAGGATTCACAATCAAATCCACATATCTCTGTCTGTATCTTAAATCAGTATCTTTTAAACCATGGAACTTTTCAGGTAAAATCTGTAAACTCTTTGAAAGGAGTATAACCTCTGTAGCATGTACTGAGATTTCCTCCATCTTTGTCTTGAACACTGTTCCCTTTACAGATACTATATCACCTATATCAAGCTTTTTAAAAAGTTTGTATTCCTCTTCGCCCAAATCATCTCTGGTCACATAGCACTGTATTTTGCCGTCTCTGTCCTGCACATCGCAGAAGCTTGCCTTACCCATAACTCTCTTGTTTACTATTCTTCCGCCTACAGCAACAGACTTGCCCTCAAACTCATCATAGTTATCCTTTATCTGCATACTGTGCTCTGTAACATCAGCTTTAACAATTTTAAAGGGATCTCTTCCCATTTCCTGTAAATTTGCAAGCTTTTCTCTTCTGACCTTAAGCAATTCATTAAGAGCTTTTCCTTCCAGAGGCTGCTTATTCTTATTGTCTGCCATAATAATTTCTCCCTGTATTTTTATATCAAAAATTTGTTTAGATTGCCTTATCTCACAAGCTTCCCTGCAAAATAGCAATATAATCTTCTCGGAAACTTTTCAACAAAATCTAAATCAAAATTTCATTTTGCTGTTTATAAACTGCGTAATTTATTGTATATTCAATATCTTAAACTTTAACACTCCGTCAGGTGCATTATTTTCAACAACATCTCCCACAGCATGACCCATAAGAGCCATACCCAAAGGTGATTCATTTGAAAGTTTAAGCTCTGCCGGATCTGCTTCTGCAGGTCCCACAATAGTATATGTTATTTCTTCTTCAAATTCTTCATCATAAACTGTAACTTTATTTCCAAGATTTACCTTACCTGTATTAAGTTCATCTTCGTCAATAATTTCAACATTTCTGAACATTTTTTCAATTGTTGCAATTCTAGCCTCAATTTCAGCCTGTTCTTCCTTAGCAGCGTCATATTCAGCATTTTCTGACAAGTCACCCTGTGCTCTTGCTTCCTTAATCTTAGCTGCCACTTCTTTACGTCTGACAACCTTCAGATTTTCAAGTTCTTCTTCAAGACTGGCCAATCCGGCACTGGTTAAAAGTATTTTCTTCTCTTCAGCCATTATAAACCGCTCCTTATATACAAATTATAAATCTATATAGTAAACACTACTACTTAATCTAAATAATTATACTAGATCATGGCATAAAAGTCAATTAAAATTTTCAGAAAACAATATAAAGTGATTTCCATTAGAAAAAATATAATAAAATTTGCTGTATTTAATGTACCATTAAATTTTATATAAATATTCAAAATATAAATTATATTCATATTTAACCCCTTTAGCCTAAGCTATATAACATATTTGTTATATTTTTTCAATTATTATCAGTCTAAAAATATATTGACCGTACTTTAAATATGATTATAAAATTTATATTTAAACACAAATTTATACTCGTTATTTCCTTTGAAATATCATTTTATTGTGTAATTTTTCTATAAAATTTTTTTATATTTGTTTATAAATGTTATTGACTTATTTATATAAAACATATATAATTTAATTGATATTGCTATTATTTTGATTTTAATAAAATACGAGGTGAAAACAATGCACACTAAAACCAATCACTTAACAAATAAAGAATATGAAATTATGAAAATATTGTGGAACAGTGAAAAACCGCTTCTTATATCTGATATACTTATTCAGGCAACTAATATAGCCAACAATTCACTTCATCCAATGATAAAGAAACTTATTAAAAACGGATTTATTAAAGTTGTAGGTAATGTAAAAGTTGTCAAAACTACCAGCAGACTTTATGCTCCTGCAATATCTGTTGATGAATATGCCGCTATGCAGTTAGAGGAAATTTTTAAAACATCGAATAAAAAGCTTAACTTAGGAAATATGGTATCATATTTTGCCAAAAATCACCAAAAAGATGAAAAGGTTATTACCGAACTTGAAGAATTTATAAAAAATTACAAAAATGACATTATGAAATGATGAATTAACAGTAAAACGGGGCAAAATTCATTGATTTGATTAATACCATTATTCAGTTCTCAGCAACATTGTTTTCTGTATTTTTATGTTTTATTTATGTAAATCTGTAATTTCAGCAATGAAATACAGAACTTACCGTATCTTCAAATTTTATTTTATAATTCAGTTCTTTATTACCTGCTGAGTTCCCATTTGTTGCCTGTCTTTATTTTGATTGCATTTTTCTGTATATAAATTTGTTATATAATATCGGTAAATTCAAATCACAAAAGCTCTGTTGTTTATTTATAAATCAATAATTTAATAGCAAAAACACCTTTTATACTTGATTTTTTGTATAAAAGGTGTTTTTTATATAAAATATCACAGTCTTTCAAGGCATCTTCTTTCATACTTCAAATGTGCATATGTAACAATTCTCTTAAACACCTTCACATTTGTATATCCCCCTATGACCCCCACGAACGTAAGTCCCTGCACGAACTTATATGTAAGAAGCTCATTTGCAAGAACCCCTGCCGTTCTCTTCATTTCCCTTTCAATATCAGCCTCAAAAATATTATTGTCAATAAGATATTCCATTCTCTTTATCTGTCTGTCCGTTCTTTCTCTGCCTTCACCTTTATTCATTGCACCTGTAATCAGCTTTAATATATAGCATTTTTCATTTTCATCAGAACAGTCAAAACCGTATGTTGATGCAATTTTATATATACTTCTCAGTATTACACCTATAAATATAGGTATATCAGGAAGCCCTATTCCCAGTATTCCAAGTCCTGTTCCCTCAGCAGCAGTAAGCATAATATCTTTTTTTAAACTTCTGTCAAGCTTTCTTCTCAGATGTATAAGAGCTTCACTGTCTTTATCTATAATTGATTTATAAGCTCTGAAATCCATATTCATTGTTTTCCTGTCATAGGTTTTGTCAATAACTCCTGTACCCTTTTCAAATATTATATCAAAAGCCTTATAAAAGGCTGCTTCAAGTTTACTTCTCAAATCTTCGGGAATTTTATTTTCAACTTTATCCATAAGAGAGTCTAATTTCTTTTCAACAAGTCCTGTTTTCCTCTCCAGATTTCTTTCCTGAATTTCTATTCTCTTCAATTCCTTTTCTATATGTTTTTCCATATCCGACTCTCCTTTCACAATACTTATCAAGCCTTAACTTTATTACCGCAACAGCAGGCACAGCAAATATCATTCCTGTAATACCAAACAGTTTTCCCGCAACTGCAAGAGATATAATTATCATTACCGGGCTTAGCTTTACACTGTCGCCAACAACTTTCGGTACTATAACCACTGTATCGATCTGCTGTAAAATTATTAAAAAAACGGCAGCATAAACAGCCCTCACAGGTTCTCCGCTTATTAATGCCATTCCCACAGACAGACAAAAACCTATTATTGAACCAAAATAAGGTATTATATTTGAAAATCCGCTGAACAAGCCAATTGCCACAGAAAAAGGAACTTTTATAACCGACAGTCCCAGACTTATAAGTGACGCCATTATAAGTCCGTCTGTAAGCTGTCCTCTCAAATAACCGCTGAAAACATCATCAACATCTTTTATAAAACCATATATGCCTGTTCTCCATTTTTCACTTATAAATACGCAAAAATACTCCTTTAGTCTGCTTATTATTTTCTCTTCATCCTTAAGCATATAAAATGCCACAACAACGCTAAGCAAAAAAGTTACTCCCCTGCTGACAATTTTCTTGGATATATTTACAAAATCTTTTCCTGCTGATTTAATGTAACTGTAAAGCACATCCTTTACACTCTCAAATATATTTTCAATAAAGTTCATATTGTGACTTTCAAAGAACTGTTTAATTTCACTGTATATGTTATTTATATTATTACTATAATTTTTAATATTACGGCTTAACTCTTTATAGTCCACAGCATATAAAGTAACAAATATTCCGGCACAAACAACCGTTATCAGTAAAATAAAAACTACACCGACAGATGTAGTTTTTTTCATCCCTGTTTTTAAAACCATAAATTCCACAACCGGTTTGAGAATATAGGCTATAATAAAGCCTGCAATTATTATAGAAAACACAGAACAAATTTTCTTGGCAATATTCATAACAAAGCTGTAAATATCTCCCAAATTAACAAATGTATATATTATGCCGTCAATTGCATTTTTAGCTATATATATACATATAAAAGTAAATATAGCATAAAAACAAGCCTTAAAATAGCTCTTGTCCCAGGGTAAATTCATATATTCTCCTTCTGCAGCTAATTGTTTACATTTTTTCAAGAACACGGCACAGGAAGTTCCACACCCTCTCAATAGAAGAAATGCTTGCTCTCTCCTTCGGTGTATGAATATCCAGCAAATTCGGACCAAATGAAATCATATCCATATCAGGTATTTTTTCTGCAATAAGTCCACATTCAAGTCCTGCATGAACAGTTTCAACTTTCGGTTCTGATTTATAACACTCTCTGTAAACATCAACAAATAAATCTCTTAAAGGTGACTCTGCTCTGTACTCCCATGCAGGATAATCTCCGTGACTTTTTAGTGTTCCACCACATATTTCTGTAAGTTTTTCAATTTGATTTATTATATATGCTTTTCTTGTAATTACAGAACTTCTTACTGCACATATTAATGACACTGAATTTCCGTTCATTTTTATAACACCTATATTATTAGAACTTTCAGGCATATTAAGTTTCAAATTCATTGACTGTACCCCGTTAGGCATAAGGAGTAAGGCACTCAGCAGTCTTTTTGCTGAATCTTTTGAAAATACGTTATCATATATTTCAACTTCTTCTGTTTTTATTTCAATATTACTGTCTGTAAGCTCATATTCTGACCTTATTTCTTCTCTTAAAATATTTACCGTAGCCCAAAGACTCCCAATATCATCACAGCACACAACAGCTTCCGCATATCTTGGTATTGCATTGTCCTTTGCTCCTCCGTTGACAGAACAAATTTGTGCCTTTTCCGCACTTACAACCTTTTCAAGAACTCTTCCAATTAATTTATTTGCATTAGCTCTTTCCTTATTAATGTCTATACCAGAATGTCCGCCCTCAAGATTTGTCACTATTATTCTTGCAAATTTATCATAATCCGGCTTAACAAGCTCCACAGGTATTTCAGACTCTGTCTTTACTCCTCCTGCACAGCCTACAGTAAATATTCCCTCTTCTTCTGAATCAATATTCAAAAGTTTTCTTCCTTCAATAAGAGTGGCATCCAGATTTGCAGCTCCAAGCATTCCCACTTCTTCATCAGTAGTTATAACAACTTCAACAGGAGGATGCACAGCCTTTTCATCATCTAAGAGTGCCATAGCCATAGCCACAGCGATACCGTCATCTGCTCCCAGAGTTGTACCATCAGCATGTATATAATCCCCGTCATATATTACCTTAATGGGATCCTTTTCAAAATCATGTTTAACGCCTGGATTTTTCTCACAAACCATATCCATATGTCCCTGAATAACAACAGGTTCGTGATCTTCATACCCCTTTGAACCCTTTTTCTTTATAATTACATTATTTGCCTTATCCTGATGTACCCATAAACCTCTTTCATCTGCAAATTTCACAAGATAATCACTTACAGCCTTTTCATTTCCTGAACCTCTTGGTATTTCATTTATTTTTTCAAAAAAGTACAAAACCTTATCACAATTCATATTAACACCTCATTATCTATACATATACTTTACCCTCATATCTAAAAAAATATGAGGGTAGAATAAAATCATTTATTAAATTTATCAGTTTTTAAAACTATGAATAGGTGCAGGAATTCTTCCGCCTCTCTTAATAAACGCTTCACAACTAAATTTATTTACAGGCATTACAGGAGCATAACCCAAAAGCCCGCCAAATTCAACTGTATCACCTATATTTGCACCGATAACAGGTATAATTCTTACAGCAGTGGTTTTGTTGTTTACCATACCTATAGCCATTTCATCAGCAATAATGCCTGAAATTGTTTCAGCAGATGTATCTCCCGGAATAGCGATCATATCAAGTCCCACAGAGCATACACATGTCATAGCCTCCAGTTTTTCAAGAGTAAGAGCACCTGCATTAACAGCATCTATCATACCATGATCCTCACTTACAGGAATAAATGCACCTGAAAGTCCGCCAACATAAGAGCTTGCCATTACTCCGCCCTTTTTAACATTGTCATTAAGCATTGCAAGAGCTGCCGTAGTACCGGGAGCACCGGCCTGCTCAAGTCCCATTTCATTAAATATCTCAGCAATAGAATCACCTACAGCCGGAGTCGGAGCAAGTGAAAGGTCAATAATACCAAAAGGAACTCCAAGCCTCTTGCTTGCTTCCTGGGCAACAAGCTGACCAACTCTTGTAATTTTAAATGCAGTCTTTTTAACAGTTTCACAAACAGTTTCAAAATCTGCCCCTCTTACACTTTCAAGAGCACGCTTTACAACCCCGGGACCGCTTACGCCTACATTTATAACAAGGTCCTTTTCTCCTATACCATGGAAAGCACCTGCCATAAAAGGATTATCTTCAACAGCATTACAAAATACAACAAACTTCGCACATGCAATGGAACCTCTGTCCCTTGTAAGGAAAGCCATTTCCTTAATAGTTTCTCCCATCTGCTTTACGGCATCCATATTAATACCGTTTCTTGATGAACCTACATTTATACTTGAACATATTCTGTCTGTTATGCTCAAAGCTTCGGGAATACTGTTTATTAAATCTCTGTCACCTTTAGTACAGCCTTTCTGCACCAGAGCAGAATAACCGCCTATAAAATTTACGCCTACCTCTTTAGCTGCCTTGTCAAGAGTTTTTGCAATTTCAATATAAGCTGAAGATCCGCAGCTTCCTCCTATAAGAGAAATTGGTGTAACTGAAATTCTCTTGTTTACTATAGGCACACCAAACTCATTGCCTATTTCATCACCTGTTTTAACAAGATTTTCCGCACTCTTTGTTATTTTGTCATAAATTTTATCTGTAAGCTTTTTTACGTCACTATCGATACAATCCATTAAGCTTATACCCATTGTAATAGTTCTTACATCAAGGTTAGCCTCCTGAATCATCTTATTTGTTTCCTGAACTTCAACACGTGAAATCATAATTAACCTCCAAATTATCAGATACGATGCATAGAATTAAAAATGTCTTCTCTCTGAAGTCTTATATCAACACCTATTTCATCGCCTAATTTTTTAAGTTCTTCGACAATTTCCTCAAATCTGTGACAGCTTGTTGAAAGATCAACAACCATCATCATATTAAACCAGCCGGAAACAATAGTCTGTGATATATCCAGTATGTTAATTTTATCCTTTGCAAGGTAAGAACAAACCTTTGCTATAATACCCACCTGATCCTTACCTACAACAGTAATAATACCCTTCATTTAGAAAATCCTCCTAATTTACATTTGAATTTATATTACCACAAAACAGCTTATATTTCAACAGTTTATTATATTTTACTATTATTTTTATTCATTTCTGTCATCAATTGTCTGTTTAATAAATGTTGCAGGCAACGGGTAATTATCCACTTTTCATCAGACTGTCAAAACAACAGTATATATACCGCCATTCAATGAACAAAGTTTATTTCTTCTTCCGATATACAGTCTGCACAAACAAGAATAAAGGACAGCTTGTGCAGTAATTTACATTCCACACAAACTGTCCTTGTTTATATAAAATCCTATTTATGTTGTCAATTATTCAACTTTTTCAATTTCATCAATTGACTGTGCCTCAGCATTCTCATCAGCCCCGCTTATTTCATCATATATAAGGCTGTAGAGTATATATGCGTCACCTTCACTCATTAACTGCTTTGGATTTGCATATGACGGTATAACCCCATCCCACATATTTAAGAGTGCAGCCATACTTTCCTTTGCATAATCTCTGATTTCATCTGCTTTTCCAAAACTATTTAAAACAGTTGTATCTGTATTAAGTTCTGTTCCTGCATACTTTAATGCCCTTGCAGCAATTGTACACATTTCCTGCAATGTTATTGCTGAATCGGGATTAAAGTTACCTTTTTCATCTCCTGCAACAATTCCTATTTCCTTTGCAGTGGCAATTGCAGAAGCATACTCACTTGACTTGTCCATATCAGGGAAACTGTCATTTGTATTTTCAGCGTAATCACCGCCCAGAATTCTGACGATCTGATATGTAAATTCAGCTCTCGTCATATAATTTGTACTGTTGCTAATCTCAATATACTCGCCTATTCCATCAATACTTCCAAGTTCTTTTGCAATATTATATGCAACAACTTTTCCTCCGTAGTGATTTAAATGTGTATTATCATGTCCCTTGTCACCCTTTGAGCTGTCCTTATATATTGCATGGAAAGCGGCAGTATCTTCAAGTCCTGTCTGCTGATATAAATCTGCAGTGATCTGTGTTGCATCTACACATGGAATATTCAATTCTTCTGCAAGCTCTCTTACAGCATCGTCATAAAGCCCATGAGTATCTTCAACATTGCCGTTTTCATCAAATGAACGTCTTGCAATAGGTGTCAGTAATATAGGAGTTGCACCTTTTTCTTCAGCAACTTTTATATAGTTATTGTAAAGTGAATTTTTAAATGAACCTTCTGTATTTATATCTCCCTCAGGATCTGTATACCTTGTATTCAAATCTTCTTCTGAAGATTTTTTAGCATCATTATGCCCAAATTGTATAAGTAAATAATCACCTTCACCCATTTCATTTAAAAGTGTCTGATACTCTTCTTCAACAGTAAGGCTTTTTGAACTTCTTCCCGATTTTGCCAGATCAACAACTTCGGCACCATTTACATAATCCCCAAGGTACATACCCCAGCCTGCTCTCGGCACTGCATAATTGTCATCACTTCCGTATATACATGCCGTTGAATCCCCTACAATAAAAATTTTCACATTATCATCTGCCATTACATTCACCGCTCCTGAAGTACCAAACATCATAACAGCTGCCATGGTACCCGTTAATATTTTTTTTAGTAACATACATATTCCTCCTAAAATAATAAGGCTGTCACAGACAGCCTTTATTTTTAATTATTCTTCGTCGCTGTCAGCACTTTCTGCTTCGGCATCATCAAAGTCATAATCTTCTTCTTCGTAGTCATAATCATCAAAATCTTCAAAGTCATCATAATCATCGTAATCATCATAGTCCATATCATCAAGTTCGGACCAGTCATCATATTCATATGCAGACTTTCCTTTAAGCTTTGATATTATCAAAACCAAAACACCTACAATAACAGCAATTCCTGCTATTACAAAAATAAATGTCCTTAATCTGTTATTTCTTTCATTTTTCTTCATAAGGTTTTTAATTTCTTCAAGTGTAAATTCAGCTTTCATAGCCATAACCCCCTTAACATTATATTATTTTTGCGTTTTGTTTTTTATTTTTATAGTCATTGTACTCCATAAAGGCTCTTCTCATTATCTGTTTTTCATCATGAAATTTAAGCAGATAATAAGCCTCATGTTGCTTATAAAAGCCTGCATCAGCAAAAAATTCTTCTGCCTGTGGCTTGCAATAAAATGAATCAGTAGTCATAAGATACCAGTGAACAGTCTTGCTCACAATGTCACTGGCACCTTTGAAAGTATACTGAGTCTTACCGATATATTTTATAATTTCAGCATCAGAATCAGTTTCTTCTTTTACCTCCCTCAGGGCAGTTTGTTTATAGGTTTCGCCGCTTTCAACAGTGCCTTTAGGCAAAACCCAGCCCATATATCTTCCATTTTGATTTTTATAAAGCAACAGAACCTTACCGTTATGAATTACTACGCCTCCGCAGCTAACTGCTTCTATCATAGATAATACCTCCGATTCTGTCAGATAAATTACAAAGGCTATTTTGAGCCTTCTTACCATTATAATTGTATATAGTATAACATACTTCAAAGGTAATTTCAATAGATAAAAGCACTTTTGACAAATAAACTTTTAATTTTATATGCATTTTTGTTATAATTTGTCAGTGCATTCTTAAATCGCTGCCAATAAATTTAAACACTTTGAAATTTCCTATAATTCTTGATAAAATTCTTTCACTGTACACAACACCCAAATCAGACACATCAAGGTTTGTTGAAATAAGTATGGATTTGTTTCCACTTAATCTTGTATTTAATATATCAAAAAATTCCGGTACAGTACTGCTGTTTACCCCTTCAGTACCAAGGTCGTCAATAACAAGCAAATCACAAATTTCAAGAAGTTCTGCAGTGTCAATATCCTGCCTGCTGCCGTTATTAAATCTTATGTTTGTCATTGTTGTAAAGAGTTTATAAGCACTCATATATATTACAAAATATCCTCTGTCCATAAGTTCTTTTGCAATGCAGTTGCACATATAGCTCTTGCCAAGGCCTGATCTTCCATAGAAAAGCATATTTAAAGGCTCCTCATCAATATTTTCAATTGCATACAAAGCTTCTTTTGTTATCTTTTTTATATTGTCATAAGGTGATATATTATCCTCATATATATTTTTTGAAAAAAGATTGTAATTAAATTTATCAAAATTTTCTTTTTTAAGAATATCTCCTAAATTTGAAAGCTGATAATATTTTTCCGCAAGCCTTTTATTAAAACATACACACTTCTTTGTATCTGCCATTCCCGTATCTTTACATATCTTACATTTATACCGTGGTTCAAGAGATTCTTCATCCAGTCCCATACTCTTTAATATATTCTGCCTCTCCTGATTTAATTTATTACAGCATTCTTTAAATTCATCAAACTTTTCAATATTTCCATGGCTCACAGCACTTTTAAAAAGCTCAATGCCCTTTATTTTAATCTGCTTTTCTATTTCCTGTAACCTTGGAACATTTTTATAAAGCAAATTTTTCAGCTTTTCAGCATCCTTTTCGGCATTTTTTTTATCAATCTGATATTCCTCAAATATTTCAGCATATATTTCATTTTTATCCATTACTGTACATTACCCTTTCTCTTCAGAATTTCAGCTATTTCATCTGCACTGTATATTTTCTGATTGTAGTTATTAAAAACACCTTTGGGCGGCTGTATTCCATTTTTAAGTTTTGCTGTCTTGCTGTTTTTGCTTATGTAATTAGCTTCTGACACTTCAACATCTTTAACTGTACTGAAATTTGACTTATGCCATGTTTCAAGAATTTTGTTGCAGTAGGAAAAAGCTGCTTTTCCTGTATTGTCAACAGTTCTCTTTGCTGCCAGTTCTATAAGCTCCATACTCATATTCCATTCCTTAAGCCATCTGTCAATATAGTTTCTTTCATTGGCAGTTGCCGAACGATCACTTACACCAAAAAATTTAAGTATGTGACCATAATTATTATAATAAGTCAGATAGTCACCGGCAGCCTCACTTGTAACTATTCCCTTATCAATCCAGTCAAGAGCAGTTTTCTCCATATATCTTACAGGCTTTCCGTTTTTGTAGCAAAAACTCAGAAGCACAAGTATAACTTCAAAAGGAAGTTCAAGACTCTGATACATCCATATAATAAGCTCCGTTTCCTTCGGTGACAAAGTTTTTCCTTTCGTACCCTCAGCAAGCTTTAACAGTTCGCCTGCTTCAGGATTATCATTTATTATGTTATTAATATCGCTTGGATTATAGGCAGGTCTGTCAGGCACAATTTTTACCCTTTCTTCCGATTTTACTTTGTCCGCATCAGCAGTTATCTCACTGTTGCTTTTGCCTCCGGTAAATTCAATAAACGGTTCATCACTTGTACCGCCTGTATTTATAAGTCCTGCTGACTTCCAGTATTTCCATGCCTTTATAACATCGCTTTCAATAACGCTGAATTTTTTTGCAATTTCAGCATTTGACACAGAAATTCCTGCCATTGCACACCTGTAAGCATATATGTAAATTAGGGAAAAAACAGGACTTGGTGCCTCAGCCATATAATTATCTATAAAATTGTTGTCAATTACCGTTGCACAATTATTGTACATAAATTTAATACTGCTCACAAGCACACCCCTTAATCTGAACATAATAAAAGACAAAAAATCATAAAACTCGTCTTTGGTTATTTAATAATATCACAACTCATAAAAATTTACAATATTGACTTTATCAATTTAGCATTACAATCTCCTGCTTCTTAATGCTTAAAGTATCATAATATAAGACTTCTCATTTCATTTATGACAGCCCTCATATTTTCTCTTCCAATTGTAGCATTTATTTTCACTCTCATCTCTGCGGAATGGGGCAATCCTTTTATATACCAGCCTAAATTTTTTCTCATTTCTCTTATACCTATTACTTCACCCTTATAATCAGTAAGCATATCCATATGCCTTTCTGCCATGTCAAGCCTTTCCTCCCATTTAGGTTCAGGCAGAAGTTCCCCTGTATTGATATAATGCAAAGTTCTCCTGAATATAAAGGGATTTCCCTGGCACCCTCTTCCTATCATTACAGCATCACAATCGGTATACTTCATCATATTAACGGCATCTTCAGGTTCAAATATATCACCGTTACCTATTACAGGTATAGTTTTCACTTCTTCTTTAACTGCTTTTATTATGTCCCAGTCCGCTTTTCCTGCATAGTACTGTTCTCTGGTTCTTCCATGTACAGTAACTGCCGCAGCTCCGTTATTTTCAGCTATTTTACCCATTTCAACAGCATTTATATGGTTATCGTCAAATCCTTTTCTGAATTTAATTGTAACAGGCTTGTCTGAAGCCTTTGCCACAGCTTCAACTATTCTTGCCACAAGGTCAGGTTTAAGTGAAAGAGCCGAACCTTCTCCGTTTTTTACTATTTTAGGTGCGGGACATCCCATATTTATATCTATTATTGCTATATCCTCATATTCATTAAGTCTTTTCGCCATATCAGCCATAACATCAGGTTCAGAGCCGAATATCTGTACCGCACAGGGCTTTTCCATAGGATCAACTTCAAGAAGTCTTGTTGTATTTTTGTTGTTGTATCTCATTCCCTTTGCACTCACCATTTCGGAATACACAAGTCCGCAGCCCATTTCCCTGCATATGGTTCTGAAAACCTTATCCGTAATACCTGCCATAGGAGCAAGAAATACATTATTTTCAAGTTCTACACTGCCTATTTTCATTTTAATGCTCCCTTTACAAAAGTTTTATACCAAAGCGAAAGGGAATTAAAAAGTTCCTCATTATCTCTTTCAGCATAGCCCACTTCAAGTTTTGCACTAATTTCATCATAAAGATAATCATCAGGCTGATTCATAACTTCAATATATACATCAGCACTTTTCTTATAAAAACCTATTATTGCAATTCCCTTTGTTCTTTCCGCCAGACACACAGTTATCACTCTAAGTTCCCTTTTAATTTTTTCAGGAAGCCTGTTAAATTTATCATTTAAAAAATATCCATGTTTATAATAAGATGCAGAACATAATATATCCTTATTGTCTTCCATATTTATATACTCCTTTTATATATATTTGCCATCACTTAACCTTATTGAAACTTCACCTGCCATTACCGCAGCTGTTCCCTTATCTGTTTCAATAAGAATTTCTCCCTTTTCATTTACTCCCCTTGATATACCTTCAATATTCATTCTGCCGCCTGCTGTTTTTACATTTTTTCCCACATTGGCACAGTTTTCATTATATTCATCTACAAAAGAAGCAAATCCATTTTTGCAAAATTCATTATAACATATTTTAAATTCTTTAACAAATTCATTTATTATTAAACTTCGTTTAAATCTTTTTCCTGTTTCAATATAAATAGAAGTTGCCTTTTCCTTAAGCTCACCTTCAAAGGACTTCATATTTACATTTATACCAATACCTATAACAACATAATTCACTTTTTCCATTTCTGCACTCATTTCAGCAAGAATTCCAACAAGTTTTTTGCCATTTATAATTATGTCATTAGGCCACTTTATCCGTGTCTTCAGCCCTGTAACCCTGTTCACAGATCTCATTACGGCGATTCCCGTTACAAGTGTTATCTGTGGTATTTCCACAGGCATAATATCCGGATATATAACCATGCTCATATAAATACCCGCATTTTTTTCTGCCTGCCAGCTTCTTCCGAGCCTTCCTTTTCCCGCAGTCTGATCATCACATATAATAAGAAGTCCGTCCTCACATTTTATTGCAGCCTGACGTTTTCCTTCTTCATTTGTTGAATCAAGCTCAGCCTTGTACAATACTTTGTCATAATCTATATCCTTTTCACTCAGCACATCAGTGCTGTCAATAAGTCTGTAGCCTTTATTGCTCACAGATTCTATTATATACCCTTTTTTCCGTAATGCTTCTATGTTCTTCCACACTGCAGCCCTTGATATTCCAAGTATGTTGCCTATTTCTTCACCGGATATATAATCATCTTTATCTTTTAATATTTCTATAATTTCTTTTCTCACAAAATCACCTCAGTAAATATCATTTTTAACTGATTACAACTTCTTTAAAAAAGGGCTTCTCATCAACCGACAAGAAACCCTCACCCTATTAAATTTTTTAAATGAAAACTAATTAATATCTATAGTATTACTGTTTTTTGTGGCAAGCCATATTCTGTAGAAACCTATTTCTTTCTTTACAACCTTAAGCAGGAAACAAATGACTGCCACATCATCGATTTGCCCAAGCACAGGTATAAATCCCGGTATTATATCAATAGGAGAAAGTACATATACAATGCAGATTCCTGCAATAACTGCAGTTCTTTTTGAAATGTATTTATAATCCCCCTTTGCCCAGTCATAAAGCATTGCACAAAGAGTTTTTATATCTGCCCTGCAGCTTGCAAGCTGAGGACTGCTTTCTACAGCTGACATAACATTTTTAGCAAATTTTTTAACTTTTTCAGCACTTATCATAAAACCACCACTTTTTATTGCTGAGTCAATTCAAAACTGCCTGTAATTTCCTGACCGTCATAGGATACATTTATCTGCTTGCTTTGAGTTTGATAACCATCACATTCTGCTTTTGCAACAAAAGTGCCAAGGGCAAGCTGTACCTTAGCACTGCCTGTTCCCACATATTCATCGTTAATATAAATCTTAGCTTCCGCAGGTGTTGCCGTCAATGTAACTGTACCTGACTGATTTAATTTTTCAAGATTAATTCTAAGTGTATTCTGATCTGAATCTATTGTTACACTTCCCGTATAATTGGCATATCCGTCTTTAACAGCTCTTACATTGTATTCCCCATAAGGCAGAAGGATTGATTCACCCTCATCATACTCCTTATCATTAAGATAAAGTGTATAGTCTTTTACATTTGAATAAACGGTAAGAGCACCTGTGTTTACAACCACCTTTGACAAATCTAAAACATAAGTTTCATCAGCTGATATTGTCACTTCTCTGGTCAGATCTGATATATTTTTACCTGTTATAACAACAGTATGTGTTCCCTCTCCCAACGTAACCGTTGGATTATCTACATCTACATCAGTATCTGTACCATCTACAGTAACACTGGCATTCTTAATATTATTTATATTTCTCAGTTCCAGTACGCCATGTCCCTGTTCAATAACAATACTATAAACCTTATTAACAGTGCCATTATCGTAACCTGTAAGTTTAATTACATCAAGAGGACTTATATTTTCAAGTGTAAGAGAATTTCCGTTCTTATCTCTTACAGATATAACATCCTCATCATACTTATATGACGAATCCTGGTGTTCATTTGATTCTGATCCAAACTTAATAAGCTTTGCTGTCTTGTTTACGCTTGCATCGGTATCACTGAAACTCCATGTGTCTTCACACTCTTTAAGTTCTGTAAGATTACTGTCACTGTCAAACACATATGTATAAATATCGCCCACATTAAGACTTTCAGTTGATGTTGCTTTCGGAAAAACCGTTTTTTCTGTTATAGTTACTGTATTTACCGTGTCATTTTTAAGATTTTTAAATGTTACAGTTGTTGCTGCCCCCTGCTCACCATTATTTATGCCTGTAATAACTGCATCAATATCAGAACCTATAAGATTAGCCTGAGCCTGTCCCGCTATATCATTAGCTGAAAATGAATCCGTTGTAATTTCCCCTTCTGAATCAGCCATCATATAACTGTAGCTTACAGAAAAACTTCCTATACCCACAAAAAGTCCCATTACTATTACAAGGGTAATCATAACAGGTGTAATACTTCTCTTTTTTCTCCTGTTGCTAGTCAGTTCATTTTTACTTTTTCGTTTAGCCATACTGCCACTCCCAATATTTTTTTATACATATAATTGTATATGCAAACGAGAAAAATAACAAGACTTTTTTTTGAAAAAAAAATTAAATATATTTAACGAACTGATATTTATATAAAAACACTTATATATTTTTTGTCAATTTTGCACAAAAGGAAAAATTTTTTTCATTTTATAAAAAAAATTGTTTTAAATTTAACAATATTGTTGTATAATGGAGGGATAGAATCAAATGTAAGGAGGATAACTATGTATAAAATTCTTAAGAAAAAGATGCTTACCCCTACAATTTTTGAAATGGAAATTGAAGCCCCTCGTGTTGCAAAGTCCGCACTTCCGGGGCAGTTTATAATTCTGAGAATAGATGAAAAAGGCGAAAGAATACCTCTTACTATTTCAGATTATGATGCCCAAAAGGGAACAGTATCTATTGTTACTCAGGCAGTAGGTAAATCTACAATGGAACTTATGACATATGAAGAAGGTGATTCAATATCCGACTTTGTAGGTCCTCTCGGATGTCCAAGTGACCTTTGCAGTGAATCCCCCGAAGAACTTGCAAAGAAAAACATCATCTTTGTTGCAGGCGGTGTAGGTACTGCTCCTGTTTACCCACAGGTAAAGTGGTTAAAACAGCAGGGTATCAAAGCAGATGTTCTTATCGGTGCCAGAACCAAGGATCTGCTTATACTTGTAGATGAAATGAAAGAAGTTGCCGAAAATGTATACATAGCAACAGATGACGGTACAGCAGGTTTTGCAGGAAGAGCAACTGATCTCCTTGAAGACCTTGTAAAAAATCAGGGCAAGGGATATAATCACGCTGTAGTAATTGGTCCTATGATAATGATGAAGTTTACATCAATGACAACAAAGGCTTTAGGTATTCCTACCATTGTCAGCCTTAACCCAATTATGGTTGACGGTACAGGTATGTGCGGAGCCTGTCGTGTTGTAGTTGACGGAGAAGTTAAGTTTGCCTGTGTTGACGGGCCTGAATTTGACGGACACAAAGTTGACTACGACGGAGCTATGAGAAGACAGACTATGTACAAAACAGAAGAAGGCAAGGCAAAGCTTAAATTTGAAGAAGGCCGCACACATAAAAACGGCGGCTGTGGTTGCGGAGGTGACAAGTAATGGCTGTTAATTTTACAAAAGTTCCCGTAAGAGAACAGGATCCAAAGGTAAGAGCCACTAACTTTGACGAGGTATGTCTCGGATATAATGAAGAGGAAGCTGTAGTTGAAGCACAGCGCTGTCTTTCATGTAAAAATCCCATGTGTGTAAAGGGCTGCCCGGTTAATATAAATATTCCGGCATTTATAAATCACATAAAGGAAAAAGATTTTGAAGGTGCAGCAAAGGAAATTGCAAAGTATTCAGCTCTTCCTGCTGTATGCGGACGTGTATGTCCACAGGAAACACAATGTGAAGGCAAATGTGTACTTGGTCACAAAGGTGATCCTGTATCAATAGGAAAACTCGAAAGATTTACTGCTGACTGGTCAAGAGAAAATAATATTGACCTTACAGCAAAGGAGCCTGATAACGGCAAGAAAGTGGCTGTTATAGGTGCAGGTCCTGCAGGTCTTACATGTGCAGGAGATCTTGCCAAGAAAGGCTATGATGTAACAATATTTGAAGCTCTCCATAAGGCAGGGGGCGTATTAAGCTACGGTATACCTGAATTCAGACTTCCAAAGAACACAGTAGTTATGCACGAAGTTGAAAACATTAAAAAGCTTGGAGTTAAAATAGAAACAAATGTTATTATAGGAAAAACAGTTTCAATCGACCAGCTTTTAAACGATGAAGGCTTTGACGCAGTGTTTATAGGCTCAGGTGCAGGTCTGCCAAAGTTTATGAACATTCCGGGAGAAACAGCCATGGGCGTTGTTTCAGCCAATGAATATCTTACAAGAGTAAATCTTATGAGAGCCTTTGATGAAGATTATGATACTCCTGTAGTAACAGGTAAAAAGGTTGCTGTTGTAGGCGGCGGTAATGTTGCAATGGACGCTGTAAGAACAGCATTAAGACTTGGTGCAGAAGCTCACATTGTTTACAGAAGAAGCGAAGCAGAACTTCCTGCAAGAATTGAAGAAATTCATCACGCTAAAGAAGAAGGCGTTATTTTTGATACACTTACAAACCCTGTTGAAATTTATGAAGATGAAAACGGCTGGGTATGCGGTATGAAGTGTATCAGAATGGAACTTGGCGAGCCGGATGAAAGCGGCAGAAGACGTCCTGTTGAAATCCCAGGTTCTGAATTCATAATGGATGTAGATATGGTTATAATGAGCCTTGGTACATCTCCTAACCCACTTATAAGCTCAACTACACCTGGTCTTGAAACAAACAAGAGAAAGTGTATTGTTGCAGAAGAAGATACAGGCTTAACATCAAAAGAAGGTGTTTATGCAGGCGGTGATGCAGTAACAGGTGCCGCTACAGTTATTCTTGCTATGGGTGCTGGTAAAAATGCAGCCGCTGCAATAGACGAATACTTAAAGAATAAATAATAATTTTCACTAAAAAACTCAGCGTTCAAAATATACGCTGAGTTTTTTAGTTTAATTAATTTTAACGTGATTTTATTTTACCTCCTCTATTGAACGCTCAAATTTCGGATCCCTTCTAAATAAATGCTCAGATACCATATTGACTGAAGGGTTTGAAAGTCAAACCCATAAAGTATATTTTAAGATACAAAACGACATATCAGGAATACTATGTCGAATTCACATATAAAGTATCACACTGTAAAAATATGTCAAGGAAACCACAAAAAGGCTGTATTATGTTTTTACATCTGGGATTAAAGCTCAATTTGTCTGTAATTTTAAGTCGTATATCACTTTATTATTTGTTATTTTGTAGTATTATGTAAAATAATGTCGTAAATTACTTTATTACAATTTTATTACCATTATTGACATTTTTTCCCAAAAATGCTAAAATAAACACGTTAACACATAAAAAATATTTTTTGGAGGGATTTATATGAAGTCTACAGGAATAGTAAGAAAAATTGATTCTTTAGGAAGAATGGTACTGCCAAGTGAATTAAGAGCAAATTTCAACATTAAAGAAGGAGACTCTCTTGAAATTTTCACAAACAACGATACTATCGTTCTAAAAAAATATACTCCTGCTGATATATTCACAGGTGAAATGGATGATCTCGTTGAATACAGAGGCAAAAAAGTATCTGTAAACACAATTAAAGAACTTGCCCGCATAGCAGGTCTTAATGTAATTGATGACAACAGCAGTGAAGATATTCAATAAGGAGGCAGCCCATGGGAATTAGAGCAGGTTTAGGTTATGATGTTCACAGGCTTGCAGAAAACAGAAAGCTTATTATAGGCGGTGTTGATATCCCCTATGAAAAAGGACTTCTCGGACATTCCGATGCTGATGTGCTGATCCACGCCATTATGGATGCACTTTTGGGTGCATCAAAGCTTGGAGATATCGGAGTCCTCTTTCCCGACAGTGATCCAAAATACAAAAATATATCAAGCATTACTTTATTAAAATACGTTAAAAATGCTATGGACGAAAAGAATATTAAAATTATAAACATTGACTCAATTATTGTGGCACAAAAACCTAAAATGCGCCCCTATATCGAAGAAATGGAAAAAAATATTGCAAAAGCACTTAGCATAAGTACAGATGATATAAACGTCAAGGCAACAACAGAAGAAGAACTTGGTTTTACAGGCAATGGAGATGGAATATCTGCCAAAGCTGTATGCCTTATTGAAATATAAATTTATTTAAACAGGCTGCAATTTTACAGCCTGTTTTTTATATTTATATATTTAAAACACCACAATATTTAAATATTTCTTACCATTTACAAATAAACTAAAAAACATTTTCAACCAAACAAAAAAATAACACAACTAAAATTAATACATAAGTAAATTTTTTAGCTCCTTCATAGTCATATACTTTCTCATTAAAAATTCTTATAAAGTATCTATTTTTTCAACTCCACAGCAATATTAATAAGCATATCAATCTGTGTATCATTGAGATTTTTTGCTGCTTCAAGCAGTTTATTTATTTTTGACGGATCAGTTGACTTAACATCAAAAAATTCATAAGGAGTTATACCTAAGTATTCACAAATGTAAAAGAAAACTGACATTGAAGGCAGATTAACGCCGTTTTCAATATTGTTAATATAACCTGCACTCTGACCTATAGATAAACTCATATCCCTTGCAGACACACCCTTAGCCATTCTTAACTTCGTAAGTCTTGCTGAAAATTCTTCTTTATTCATCTGCTTCACCTCGTTTTGTATAATTATACTATACACTGCACACAAATTTCAATAGATAAACCAGCAATCATTATTGATTTATCTAAAATAATTGCTTAAAACTGTTTTAACTATATATTTTATTTAAATAGGAGCTGTTGACTGCATGAAAGAAAATACTTTCTGCTTTACAGAGCGCAGAAGAATTTCTAAAGAACATATAACTGCAATAAGGCATAAATATAATTAATATTGCAAATGAAATAATACAGAAAAAATAAAAAGAAGCATACCTTTTTTACCGTATTTTTTATTTCCACAAAATAACAAAACCCCCCTTGACATTTTCACCTTTTAAGTATAAAATACATATAATACATAAAGGCAATGACGAAAAGAGTAATCCTTACAAACCTTCCAGAGAAGAACACATTTGCTGTGAGTGTTCCAGGGCATGTAAAGACGAAGTGCATTTCCGAGCTGTTCAGGTGAAATTACAGTAGCCTGTTCCGTATGACTGCGTTAAAGTCCCAAAGTGCCGCCATAGCATAATTGCAGCGGAATTAGAGTGGAACCACGAGCCATCGTCTCTATTTGAGGATGGCTCTTATTTTTTATGTAACGGGGTGATTATATGAAGACATATATAATTATATTTATAGTTCTGATTTTACTCATTTTGGCGTTTTTCAGTGTCAGGAAAGAAGTTGAAACAGTAAAACGAAAAGACCCTGCTATTAAAAGCAGCATTGAGGTTATACTATATTCAAGCTTCTGGGCAATGATTTCACACAAAATTGCTCATCGCCTGTATAAAATGCGCCTTTTCTTTATAGCAAGACTCATATCCCAGATTTCAAGATTCTTCACAGGAATTGAAATACATCCCGGAGCCCAAATAGGTCAGGGAGTATTCATTGACCACGGTATGGGAGTTGTTATCGGTGAAACCTGTGAAATCGGTGACAATGTTCTTATTTATCAGAACGTAACACTTGGCGGTACAGGCAAAGACACAGGCAAACGTCACCCTACCCTTGAAAACAATGTTATGGTTGGTTCAGGAGCAAAGGTTCTGGGACCTATTACAATAGGTCACGACAGCAAAATAGGTGCAGGTTCCGTTGTCCTTAATGATATACCTCCCTACTCTACTGTAGTCGGCATACCCGGAAGAACTGTTGACAGAAAGGACTGTACAGCACCTTCCGATACTCTTGACCAGATAAAACTTCCCGACCCTGTGGAAATGGAAATATGCAAATTAAGAGTAAAAATCGAAAAACTTGAAAATGAATTAGAAGAATTAAAAAACGAAAAATAATTATGTCAAAGGAGAAATTATATGAAAGTTTATAACACTCTAACCGGAAAAAAGGAAGAATTTATACCTCTTGAACCGGGAAAAGTTAAAATGTATGTCTGCGGACCTACAGTCTATGACTATATTCACATAGGTAACGCAAGACCTTATGTAATATTTGACACCATAAGAAGGTATATGGAATACAAAGGCTATGAAGTAAATTATGTACAAAATTTTACTGACGTAGACGATAAGATAATTAAAAAAGCAAATGCCGAAGGCGTTGATTCAAAAGTAATTTCAGAAAGATATATTGAGGAGGCAAAAAAAGACGCAGAAGGTCTTAATGTTGAGCCTGCCACAAAAAATCCCAAAGTAACAGAAGAGATGGATGAGATCATTGAAATGATTAAAACTCTCATAGAAAAAGGCAATGCTTATGAAGTAAACGGCAGTGTATTTTACGATACAAAGTCATTCCCTGATTATGGAAAACTTTCAGGCAAAAATATTGACGATCTTGAAGCAGGTGCCAGAATTGCCGTAGATGAAAACAAGAAAAATCCTATGGATTTTGTACTTTGGAAACCTAAAAAGGATGGCGAACCTTACTGGGAATCCCCCTGGGGACAGGGCAGACCGGGATGGCACATAGAATGTTCCGTAATGGCAAAAAAATATTTAGGTGATACAATAGATATTCACGCAGGAGGAGAAGACCTTATTTTCCCTCATCACGAAAATGAAATTGCCCAGTCCGAGGCTGCAAACGGAAAACCTTTTGCAAAATACTGGCTTCACAACGGCTTTATAAATGTAGATAATAAAAAAATGAGCAAATCTCTAGGAAATTTCTTTACATTAAGAGAAATTGTTGAGCACATCCCCTACGATGTTGTAAGATTTTTCATTTTAAGCGGTCATTACAGAAGTCCTATCAATTTTTCAAGAGAACTTATGGAAGCGGCAGGAGCAGGTCTTGACAGAATAAAGAATGCTTACAAATCTCTTGTATTTATGGAAAGCAAAGCTCAGGGCACTATGACAGAAGAAGAAAAGAAGCTTAACGAAGATGCCGATAAATTCAGAGTTGAATTTGAAAAAGCAATGGATGACGATTTCAACACAGCAGATGCTGTAACTGCTATATTTGAAATATCTAAGTTTGCAAACGTAAATGTAAATGAAAATTCATCAAAGGAATTTGTCACAGCCATAAGGGAAAAAATGCTTATGCTCTGCAATATCCTTGGAATAAAACCACAGGATGAGGCAAAATCAGAACAAATTTCAGCCGAAGAAGTGGAGGCACTTATTGCAGAGAGAACAGCAGCAAAGAAAGCAAAGGACTTTGCCCGTGCCGATGCCATAAGAGATGAATTAAATAACAAAGGCGTAGTTATTGAAGATACAAGAGCAGGAGTTCGCTGGTCTTATAAATAAGGTGAAATATGGAACTTTTTAAAAATATTAACGCTGACCCCAAAACTCTGAATTCCCTTGCCCTTGCCTTCATAGGCGACACAATATTCGACCTTCTCACAAGAGGAATGATACTCTCAGAAGGCAATGCTCCCGTAAACGTCATGCACAAAAAAGCAAAATCAATTGTAAATGCAACATCTCAGTCAAAGATGTACTCTGCAATTGAAAATATACTTACTGAAGAAGAACTTGCAGTTATGAAAAGAGGCAGAAATGCCAAAAGTCATACATCTGCAAAAAATCAGTCCATAGTTGACTACAGGAGAGCAACAGGTATAGAGGCACTTTTCGGCTATCTGTATCTTAATGGGGAATATAACAGAATAGAGGAGCTTTACAGCATAGGTTTAAATTCTATACCGAAAGGAAACAACAATGAAAAGACAAGATAACAGACGAAGCAAAATGAAAAAAGAAAGGCGTCCGGAAAGAAAAGATTTCCGCAGCCGTGACAGCAGATCAAACAAATATGAAGATAATCAGGCATTTGAAGACGGTCTGCAGCTTGAGGGCAGAAATCCTGTAATGGAGGCCTTAAATCACGATAAACCAATTGACAAAATTATTGTAAAAAAAGGCGGAATTGAGGGCACACTAAAGGTAATAGTTGCAAAGGCAAGAGAAAAAGGCATTATTGTTCAGGAAGTTGATAAGGAAAAAATGGCTCTTATTTCCAAAAGCAACAACAATCAGGGTGTAATTGCCCTCTGCCCTGCCCATGAATACTGTGAGCTTAGTGATATTATTGAAATCGCAAGAAATAAGGGCGAAGATCCTTTCATTATCATCTGCGATGAAATATCAGACCCTCATAATCTAGGTGCAATTATAAGAACAGCTGATGCTGTAGGTGCCCACGGCGTAATCATCCCCAAAAGAAGAGCAGTGGGACTTACAGCTGTTGTAAGCAAAACATCAGCAGGGGCAATTGAATTTGTTCCCGTTGCCCGAGTAACTAATATAGCAAGAGCCATAGACGATCTGAAAAAAGAAAATATATGGGTTGCATGTGCAGATATGAATGGCAAAGAATATTTTAATTCAGATTTAAAAGGACCTGTAGCCCTTGTTATAGGAAGTGAAGGCACAGGTGTAAGTGAGCTTGTTAAAAAGAAGTGCGACTTCACAGTTGGTGTTCCAATGTACGGAAACATAGGCTCTCTTAACGCAAGTGTATCAGCAGGACTTATAATGTACGAAGTTGTAAGACAGAGAAAATTTCAGTAAAAAATACTGATAATCAATATTTTATAAATATGGGCACTGCCCGCCCATAATTTACTAAAAGGAGACGATAAAATGGCAGACTGCAATTCATGTCCATCCCACGGAAAGTGTGGCAATGACAGTGGAAAATGCGGAATTGAAAACAACCCTCTTAACAAAGTTAAGAATATAATAGGTGTAATGAGCGGCAAAGGCGGTGTTGGAAAATCAACAGTTTCAGCCTTTCTTGCCAAAGAACTTGCCAAAAAAGGTTATAAGGTAGGACTTCTTGATGCAGATATTACAGGACCAAGTGCCTGCCGTCTTATGGGACTTACAGGCAAAAGAGCCTTTGCTGAAAACAATCTCATTATACCCGTTGAAAATGAGGACTGCATAAAGGTATTGAGCCTTAATCTTATGCTCCCCGATGAAAATCAGCCCGTAGTATGGAGAGGTTCAATGCTTTCAAACTGTGTAAAACAGTTCTGGGTTGAAGCACTCTGGGGCGAACTTGACTATCTTATTGTTGATATGCCTCCCGGAACAGGTGATATATCTCTTACAGTAATGCAGAGCATACCTTTAAGCGGTATTGTTATGGTAAGCATACCTCAGGATATGGTCAATATGATAGTGTCAAAATCAATTAATATGACCAAAATGCTTAATGTACCAATTTTGGGACTTGTTGAAAATATGAGTTATATTATATGTCCTCACTGCGGTGAAAAAATCAAAATATTCTCAGGGGAAAACACAGATGAATTCCTTAAAGAAAATAACGTTACCCTTCTCGGCGAGCTCCCCACAGATGTCACCGTATCAGGTATGGCAGATAACGGCTATAGTAATATAAAATCAGAAATAGCTGCGGAATTTGAAAAAATTACAGATAATGTAATTGCTTCTATAAATAATCTTAAATAGAAATAATATATTTCAGCGTGTCGAAAAAATATCGACACGCTGAAACTTTTATTCCCCGTTGTTTTAAAGTATATTTAAATAATTTGATGCTTATATATCAAAAATCAATATAAATTTGTTACAATTACTTTGAAACTATATACATTCAACTATTAATACTTAAAAAAATTTAATTTTTTTATAAAAAGGTATTGACTTTTTGTAAAAATATATTAAAATAGATATATAGCTTTTGGCTTTCGGGGTGTGGCGTAGCTTGGTAGCGCGCTTGAATGGGGTTCAAGAGGTCGCAAGTTCAAATCTTGTCACCCCGATTTTTTATGTTGAAGGCATTGATAATTGCATTGTTCTTCATACATATTTGTTGACATTGGTTACATCTTAGACTTATGTAAAAAATGCAGTGTAACTACATCTGTTGTTTATAAGTCATCTGTATCCGTGTATTTTTTAACTCTATGCGGTTGTGGCGGAATGGCAGACGCGCAGGATTCAGATTCCTGTCCCGATTACGGTGGTGTGGGTTCAAGTCCCATCAACCGCATTGATTTTATCCCCTGTGTTTGGCGTAAACACAGGGGATTTTAAATTTTACAATTGGTAATAACAATGTTACCAATATTACCAACGGTTTTTGGCAATTTGTATAACAGTGTTTATTTATACAGCTTCCGATAAGAGGGAAGCTGCTGCCTGCTCAAGGAGAAGGCACTTTCTTTCAAGCTCTGAGGTATCGTATGTATAGTAATTTTCATTGACCTCGGCAGTATGTCCCATAAGTGAGGCTGCCACAGGAGCAGTTACACCGATACCACGGAGAGCTGAATTTACAGTACGGCGGATATCGTGAATTGTTCTTCTTTCAATACCTGCCTGTCTGCATTTTCTCTCAAGGCATCTGTCAATGTTTATTGACTTTATTCTGCCTTCACTATTTATAAATACAAACTCTGTATTCTTATTATAGCCCGCATTTTTTCTGCCTCTGCTATTCTTTTGAATAAATCAGACATTGCAGCTGTAAGAGGTATCTGACGCTCTCTGCCTGTTTTTGTACCCTCTACAGTATAGTATATAGAACCCTTTTCAGGTCTGTGTGCCTTTTCGGAGCTTCTGACTGTAATGACATCTGTTATATCAGACCATCTTAAAGCGCTTAGTTCGCCTATTCTCATACCTGTAAGAAGTGCAAGCTCAATAGCGTAGGGCGATATGTAGCCGGGCTTATTTTCATACTCCTTGTAAAGCTGAGAAATAAGTGCCTTTATCTCATAGGGCGAAAGTGTTCTTTCTGCCTCTGATTTAGGCTTATTTAAAACACACTGCTTTAATATAAGTTTAAGCTTTGGTTTTGCAAGAGTATATGGATTGCTGTTTATATAACGGTTTGAAACAGCACTTTCCATTACTTCGTTTATGTAGCCGCAAAGAGTTTTCATAGTTTTTTGTGTAAGCTCAAGCCTCTTTACTATGTATGAGAGGAAAGCAAATATTGTTTCCTCATTAATAGCTGAAATTGCTGTGTTTTCAAAGTCTGTATCCTTAAAGAATCTTTTGTAATCTTCTCTGTAATGATAAACCGTTCCGTCGGATACTATTTTGTTTTTAAACTCAAGCCAGTTGGAAAAGACATCTTTGAAAAGCTTTTCGTGACTTTCATTTTCACTGCTGTAGTATTCCACAATTGCATCCTCAAGTTTTTCAAGAGTGGACCTTTTTATGAGTTTCTTTTTCCCCGGCTTTTTTATGTCGGGCAGATATGTATAATAATAGTTGTACATCCTACCTTTTGACTGTGATTTGCCACACCATATTTTTCTTTAAAATTCTGTTTCTGTTCAATTCTTCTAATTGCATGCACAGACTGTCCATGTCAATTATACCATTTTCAAGTGCCTGTTTCAAGATATCTGTTTTGTTGCAGCAATCCATTTTTGTTAAAGTGTCAATGATTGGTTACACTTTAATTTCAAAGTAAGTTGTCAAGGG
>CAZGIC010000015.1:0-8525 GCA_964526435.1 uncultured Lachnospiraceae bacterium
AAAAATCCCCTGCAGCTTTACACCACAGGGGATAATAAATCATTCTACAATATTTTGGTGTTGTCATTACCATAAACTTCATATTAGCTCCCCATAGGCTCCCTTTTAAGGGAGCTGTCAGCCATTGGCTGACTGAGGGTTTCAAAAACCACACCAATTGACAAAGAACCGTAATTAAATCATATATTTAAAATTCCATTTTCTTTGTAAGATATTCTTTCAAATCCTTAACAGCAACTCTTTCCTGCTCCATAGTATCTCTGTCTCTTACTGTAACACAGCCGTCTGTTTCTGTATCGAAGTCATAAGTAATACAGAAAGGAGTACCTATTTCATCCTGACGTCTGTATCTCTTGCCAATTGACTGAGAATCGTCAAAATCACAGTTAAAATCCTTTGAAAGCATAGCATATACTTCATTAGCTTTTTCTGAAAGCTTCTTGGAAAGAGGCAAAACAGCAGCCTTAAACGGTGCAAGTGCAGGATGGAAATGCAATACTGTTCTTACATCTCCCCCTTCAAGTTCCTCTTCATCATAAGCTTCACAGAGGAAAGCAAGTGTAACTCTGTCAGCACCTAATGAAGGTTCAATACAGTAAGGTATATACTTTTCATTTGTAACAGGATCAAAGTAATCCATAGCCTCTCCTGAATGTTCAGCATGAGCCTTAAGGTCAAAGTCTGTTCTTGATGCAATTCCCCAGAGCTCACCCTTTCCAAATGGGAACATATACTCAATATCTGTTGTTGCATTGCTGTAGTGAGCAAGTTCAGCAGGGTCATGATCTCTTAACACAATGCTTGTTTCCTTAATATTAAGGCTCAGTAACCAATTTGTACAGAACTTCTTCCAATAAGCAAACCACTCAAGCTCACTGCCGGGCTTACAGAAAAATTCAAGTTCCATCTGTTCAAACTCTCTTGTTCTGAATATAAAGTTACCCGGAGTAATTTCATTTCTGAAAGACTTTCCTATCTGACCTATACCAAAAGGAACTTTCTTTCTTGAAGTTCTCTGTACATTTTTAAAGTTTACAAATATACCCTGTGCAGTTTCAGGACGCATATACACTACATTTTTAGCCTCCTCTGTAACACCTGCATGAGTCTTGAACATAAGATTGAACTGTCTTATATCAGTAAAATTGTGAGCACCACAGCTTGGGCATGGAATATTATTTTCTTTAATATAATCCATCATCTGCTCATTTGTCCAGCCGTCAGCACCGCCTTCAATACCGTTAGCCTTGTTATAATCCTCAATAATGTTGTCAGCTCTGAATCTTTCCTTACACTCCTTACAGTCCATAAGAGGATCATTAAATCCCCCAACATGACCAGAAGCAACCCATACTTCAGGATTCATAAGTATGGCACAGTCAACGCCCACATTGTAAGGACTTTCCTGTATAAATTTCTTCCACCATGCTTTTTTAACATTATTTTTAAGTTCAACACCCAAAGGACCGTAATCCCATGAATTTGCAAGACCTCCGTAAATTTCAGAGCCGGGATACACAAACCCTCTTGCCTTAGCCAGTGCAACAATCTTTTCCATAGTCTTTTCCATTTTTATGTCCTCCTGATTTTATATCTTACAAAAATTTTATTTACATCAGCCATCAATTATATTGTTATCGGGTGGTATTATAATCCAGCATATTAAATATACCCAAAGCAAACCGCTTATGGAAAAGCAGGTAAGAATTGCCCATACAAGCCTTACAACAGTTTTATCTATTCCTAAATAGTCGGCAATGCCTGAACATACACCTGCTATCATTCTGTCATTTATATTTCTGTATAACTTTTTATTCCTCATAAGTGCCCTCCTTACATTTTGTAACTCATACCAAAGTATCTGTTCTTGGCAAAGCTGTAATTCTTGTCACCGCAGATTATAATATGATCCATAAGCTTTATATTCAAAAGTTCCAATCCATTGTTTAAATCTCTTGTTATTTTATAATCGCTATCCGAAGGTTCACAGAAACCTGATGGATGATTATGTCCTATTATAACAAAACTTGCCTTATTAAGTAAAGCCTTTTTTAATATATTATCATAACAAAGATTTACTTCAACTGCATTTCCGTCATTTATTCTGTCTATTGCTATAACTTTCTTTGCTATATCAAGAGATACAAGATAAAAAGATTCGTAAGGCTGAGCCTTTAAAAGTCCCGAAAACAAGTCCACGGCCTTTAAAAAACTGTCTACGATTTTTCCTTTCTGATAAAAGCTTTTTGTATACTTTCTCATAACATGAGGAAACATTGATATGTACACTGCCACATTTTCCGTAAGGTTTGCCTCCTGCATAAGCTGTTTCGGATCTGTATTAAGCAAATTATGAAGTGAGCCGTAAAGATTCAAAAGTCTTTTTGCAACAGGTTTTGTATCTTTCATAGGATAAGCATAAAAAAGCATCATTTCAAGAACTTCATAATCCTGAAAGCTGTCAAAATTACCGTCATTCAAAAATCTTTCTTTAACTCTTTGTCTATGTCCTTTATTTGGGTTATCTTTTATGCTCATTTTAAACCTCTTCAATATATCTTGTACACTCTTTAAACCTTCCGTTATATATTATATTAAGCAGCTTATCGGCTCTATGTGTTGCCTTTATTATAAGCTCTTTACTTATAATGTTCTCACTTAATGCCTTTCCTATTTCGTCAAGGTCAACCACTTTTACAAAACCATTTTCATATACAATAATATCTATTAACAAATCATTGAAAACATAACTTTTACCATCTTCCGATATATCAGTATCAATAATATCGCAATACCAGTATACAAATTTATCATTTTCATCAATAAATTTACTGACTTTATAACCTTCATTTATAAAATAACATGACACCCCATGAGTAAAATCTTTACGGGGATTAAGCACATTCCATTTAGTAATTATTCTTTCGTTGTCAACACTTATAACTACATCATTTTTAAGATAAATAATTTCATCGGGTATAAACCGTCTTCTGTAAAGCATTATATTTTCCATACCGCTCCCCGCCTTTCCCCTATACTGTCATCATCTCAAGACTTCAGAGTTTACTTAATTTTTATTATCCAATTATATGGACAACTAAAAGTAATCTTTGTCCGAGATAACGATTATTAATCACAGTCAGTTCCTATACTTACATTTTTTAAAACTGTTTCCTTTATTTCCTGATAAATAATCTTTATTTCCGTACCTTTAGTTCCTTTTGAACGCATTTCAATAAGTCCTGCACATTCAAGTTTTCTGAGTCCGTTTAATATAACAGATCTTGTAATGTTATTCTTATCTGCAATATCCTTTGTCACAATAAGGGCTGAATTTCCGTCAATCTCTTTAAATACAGCCCCAACACCTTCGGCTTCCTTTGCTGTAAGCCCCTCCAATGCAGATTTTGCCGCATTTCTGCATAGATTCGTAAGTCTTTCTATAATCATTTTTTCTTTTATTATACTTACAGCAAAAGCAATATAATTATAATTTGCCCTTAAAACATTGTACTCAGAGCATATAATAATACCTTTAATTTTTATTCTGCATGTATAGGCTTTATCACCATATATCTTATTTTTGCCAATATATGCAGTAATTCTTGTATTCAGTTCTTTTTCAAGACTTTTCCATATATCTTTAGATGAAAGGCTTTCAATTCCGCTTATAATTTCTTTAACCCTCTCTGTATATTCCATATTTTAATTAATTTGCCTCCGCCTTTTCATCTTCAACCACATAACTGCACTCGTTATTACTGCAGCATATTCTGACCTTCTTGGTACCCTTTTCCACAAGAGGAGCACCACACTTAGGACATTTTTCCCCTGTAGGCTTATTCCAGAGCATAAGTGAACATTCAGGATTATTTTCACATCCGTAATACTTTCTGCCTTTTTTGGTCTTTTTAATAAAAACCTTTCCTCCGCATATAGGACAGTTTACACCAGCTTCTTCATAAAGAGGCTTTGTATTTCTGCATTCAGGAAATCCGGGACAGGCAAGAAATTTTCCATATCTTCCATATTTTATTACCATATTTCTCCCGCATTCCTCGCATATTACATCTGTAACAACATCCGGGATTTCAACATTTTCTACCTTGCTTTCAGCCTCATCAAGAAGATTTTTAAAAAGAGGGTAGAAGTTTCTCAGCACATCCTTCCACTCCATTTCCCCTGATTCAACCTTATCAAGGGCAGATTCCATATCTGCTGTAAACTCCTTGTTTATAACTTCTCCAAAGTTATTTTTCATTATTTCATTTACTATTTCACCAAGCTCCGTAGTGTAGAAAACCTTGTTTTCCTTTGTAACATAGTTCCTCTGCTGTATAGTTGTTATTGTAGGTGCATATGTTGAAGGTCTGCCGACACCTATTTCTTCAAGAGTTTTTATAAGCAATGATTCTGAATATCTTGCAGGGGGCTGTGTAAAATGCTGATTTGGCGTAACACTTTCAGCCTCAAGTTTTTCTCCCGCTTCAATTTCAGGCATAGCACCTTCCTCTGCCTTTTCTTCATTCTTTTTGTATACGTTCAGATAACCGTCAAATTTAACAGCTGAACCTGATGCCCTGAAAATATAATTTCCGGCCTGAATATCTGAACTCATTGTCATGTATTCTGCTGCGGACATCTGGCTTGCCACAAATCTTTCCCATATAAGCTTATACAACCTATATTGTTCTCTTGAAAGGCTGTCTTTTATTGCATCAGGCGTTCTCAATACAGAAGTAGGTCTTATTGCCTCATGAGCATCCTGTGCCCTTGAATCTGTTTTGTGCATACGCCTTTCCTTGATATAACTTTCACCGTAATTTTCAATAATATAGCCCTTTACCTCTTCATAAGCTTCATCTGCTACTCTTACAGAGTCCGTTCTGATATAGGATACAAGACCCACTGTACCCTCACCTTTAACATCAACACCTTCATAAAGCTGCTGAGCAACTCTCATTGTTTTTTGTGATGCAAAGTTTAAGAGCTTTGACGCTTCCTGCTGCATAGTACTTGTTGTAAAAGGTGCCGGTGGATTTTTCATCCTTGTACCCTTTTTAACACTCTTTACACTAAAACCTGCTTTTAAGGATTCCTCAATAATTTTCTTTGTTTCATCTTCTTCAGCAAGTTCCATTTTCCCATTCAGATTACCATAGAACTTTGCTCCAAATTTCTTTCCCTCTTCAGTTTTAAATACTGACTCAATTGTCCAGTACTCCCTTGGAATAAAGTTTTCAATTTCTTCCTCTCTGTCACATATAAGTCTTAAAGCAACAGACTGAACTCTTCCGGCACTTAAGCCCTTTTTTACCTTTTTCCAGAGAAGGGGACTTATTTTATATCCCACAATTCTGTCAAGGGCTCTTCTTGCCTGCTGAGCATCTACAAGATTCATATCAATTTCTCTTGCTTCCTTTATAGACTTTTTAACAGCATTTTTTGTAATTTCATTAAATGTAATTCTGTATGTCTTTGCAGGATCAAGCCTTAAGGCATAAACCAAATGCCAGCTTATAGCTTCTCCTTCACGGTCAGGGTCAGTTGCAAGATAAACCTTGTCAGCTGTTTTAACTTCTTTTCTAAGCTTTGCAAGAAGCTCCCCCTTTCCTCTTATTGTAATATATTTAGGCTCAAAATCATTTTCAATATTTATTCCCAATTCACTTTTAGGCAAATCTCTTACATGCCCTACAGATGCTTCAATTTTGTAACTTGGACCTAAAAATTTTTTTAAGGTCTTAGCCTTTGCAGGTGACTCAACAATAACCAAATACTTCTTTTTATTACTCATTTCTTCCTCCTAAAGACTGCGGACTACTTTCTGCCCGGAAAGCCTTCTGATACATCCTTTAAGCTCCAGCATTGTAAGCAGACAAGTAACCTCTCTTGCATCCATATTCAACTTCTCAACTAATTCATCAGCCGATATCGGCTCATAACTTATACAATCATATAACATTTTTTCATCTTTCGCAAGAGGTAATAAATCTTTTTCAGAATTTTTTAATCCCTTTTTTGTCAATTTTATTCCAAGTTCTTCCAGAATATCCTCTGTACATGTTACGGGAATACAGCCCTTTCTTATTAAGCTGTTACAGCCTTTACTGAGATCACTTGTTATATTTCCCGGAACAGCCATAACGGTTCTTCCATTATCAATTGCCTTGTTTGCTGTTATAAGTGAACCGCTTTTCTCATTGGCTTCAATAACAACAGTAGCCCTTGAAATACAGGCAATAATTCTGTTTCTGTAAGGGAAATTACCTTTGTAAGGTTTTGTGCCCAGAGGGAATTCACTTATAATACAGCCGTTAAATTTTATCTCATTATAAAGATTAGTGTTCACTGCGGGATAACACACATCTGCACCGGTACCAAGCACAGCAATTGTTTTGCCTCCGCCTTCAATGGCACCTTTGTGAGCAATGGCATCAGCACCCATAGCCATACCACTTACAACAGTAACTCCCGCTTCAGCAAGTTCTCTTGCAATCTTGTTGCCTACTGTTGCACCATAGTCGCTTATTCTCCTTGAACCTACAATACTTACCATAGGATAAGAACTTTCAGGAATTTTTCCAATTACATACAGACCCATTGGAGGTTCATTCATAGCCGTAAGCTCTGAGGGAAACTCCTTATCATCAGGTACTATGAATTCTGCCTCACTGTGGTAGAGTTTTTCAAGTTCCCGCTCCATATCATATTTATATCTGCTTCTTATAAAAAATTCCAGTTTTTCACCCGACAAAAGCTTTGTTTCTGCAATTTCGCTTCTGCCGGCCATCCATACATTTTCAGCAGAGCCAAACTTTTCTATAAGTGCGTACTTTATATCCGTATTTATATTCATAAGAGAATTAAGCCACATTATGTAATTTTTCTCTGTATACATAATTTCACCCCATTAATGCAACAGCTTTCTGTCAAGGTTTCTAAGCTGTATAGCCTCGGCAATATGATTTATCTGAATATTTTCACTTCCGTCAATATCTGCAATGGTTCTTGACAGTTTCAAAAGCTTGTGATAAGCTCTTGCACTGAAATTAAGAGTATCAAAAGCATTTTTAAGCATTGTTCTCTCCATATCCCCAAGTACACAGTATTTCTCAATCTGTGCCGCATTAAGCTGGGAATTGAAATATATCTTTTCATTTTTATATCTTTCCTGCTGTATTTTATGGGCCTTTACAACTCTCTTTTTAATTTCTGCAGAACTTTCACCTTTTCGGTCCTTTGACAAGGATTTATAATCCACCGGACCTGCCTCAACCTGAATATCTATTCTGTCCAGTAAAGGACCGCTTATTCGCCCCATATATCGGCTTATTTTATTTGGTGTGCATGTACATTTGTCGGAATATCCGTAATATCCGCAGGGACAGGGATTCATACTTGCCACAAGCATAAAATCAGCAGGATATGTCATTGTTCCGTTTACCCTTGATATGTTTACCTTGCCGTCCTCAAGAGGCTGTCTTAACTCTTCAAGTACATCTCTGTGAAATTCAGGCAGTTCATCAAGAAACAAAATAGCATTATGGGCAAGGCTTACCTCTCCGGGCTTTGGTATTCTTCCGCCCCCAACCATAGCAGAGCCTGAAATGGTATGGTGAGGTGAACGGAAAGGTCTTTTTGTTATTAAAGCACTTTTATTCCTTATTAATCCCGATACGGAATATATCTTGGTTATTTCAATACTTTCTTCAAATGTCAGATCCGGCAGTATTGACGGCAGTCTTTTAGCCATCATTGTCTTTCCTGAGCCTGGCGGACCTATAATAAGAATATTGTGCATTCCCGCTGCTGCAATTTCAAGAGCACGCTTCACATTTTCCTGCCCTTTAACATCTGAAAAGTCATTTTCATACTTTTCGCTACTAGAAAAAAGCCCGTCAATATCCACAATTACAGGCTGAACTTCAATTTTTTTATTTACAATATCCGCAAATTCATCAATGGATTTAACTGCTATAACTTCTATTCCCTTTACAAGAGCAGCTTCTTCAGAATTTTCAAAAGGTACATAACATCTCTTATATCCGTTTTCAAAGGCTGAATATACCATAGGCAGCACACCGTCAACAGGTCTGACACTACCGTCAAGGGATAACTCACCTATTACAATACTGTCTGCAATATCATTTTCATTAATATGTCCCATGCAGGCAAGTATTCCAACAGCTATAGGCAGATCAAAGGCAGGTCCTTCCTTTTTTGTATTTGCAGGTGCAAGATTTACAGTAATTTTTTTTACGGGAAATTCAAATCCTGAATTTTTAACGGCAGTCCTTACTCTTTCTCTTGACTCCTTTACTGCATTATCAGGCAGTCCTACAATATCAAAGGCAGGCAGTCCGTTACTTATATCCACTTCTACAGACACTCCGTAACCATCTATTCCCATTAGTCCCCTTGAATTAACCTTAGCCAGCATAAAACCACCCATTAAACCTTTCTGTCACTAAATCCGTTATTTATAACACCGATTTTAGCACCTTTTTGTACTGTTTGCAACA
>CAZGIC010000015.1:8625-22953 GCA_964526435.1 uncultured Lachnospiraceae bacterium
CAAAGTAGACATATTATGAAGAAATGCAGATGTTCCGGGGGCTATAATTCCCAAAAGTCCTGACAAAAGCAGTCCTGAATTAAAACCTATTACAAAACGGTAATTGCTGTTAATTCTCTTAATAAGCTCATTACTTATAGCCTTTAAAACCACAAGTCCGTATAAATTATCCTGAGATATTGTAATATCTGCAATTTCACGGGCAAGCTGTGCTCCTTCGCTTATAGCAATTCCTGCATCTGCGGCAGAAAGTGCCGGAGAATCATTTATGCCGTCCCCAATCATAATTACCTTATGACCTTTTGCCTTTTCATTTTCAACAAATCTTGCCTTATCCTCAGGAAGTACTTCAGAATAATAAGAATCAACACCAACACTCCTGGCAATTACACATGCAGTACGCTCACTGTCACCTGTCATCATAACAACATTTTTAATTCCAAGCTTCTTAAGGCTTGAAATCACTTCTGAAGCTTCTTCTCTCAAAGGATCTTCAATACAAATTACTGCTGAAAGCTTTTTACCTATGGCAAGATAAAGCAATGAACAGTCCTCAGGAAGGTTATCAAACTTATCCCCTTCATCTTCAGGCACAACACAGCCTTCATCCTCAAATATAAAGTGGTAGCTTCCTATTCTCACTTCTTCATTTTCTATTTCTGATGCTATACCATGGGCAATAATATAGTTTACCTTTGCGTGCATTTCCTCATGGGCAAGTCCCTCTTCAGCTGCCTTTTCAACTACAGCATTTGCAATGGAATGTGGAAAATGTTCCTCAAGACAGGCTGCTGTTCTAAGCATTTCATTTCTGTCATTTCCATTAAAAGGTATCACTTCACGAACCTTAGGCTGTGCCTTTGTAAGTGTTCCCGTCTTATCAAATACAATAGTGTCAGCTTCTGCCACAGCCTCCATAAACTTTCCGCCCTTTACAAGTATGCTGTGTTCATTAGCTTCTCTCATTGCCGACAATACAGCAACAGGCATTGAAAGCTTAAGGGCACAAGAAAAATCAACCATAAGTATTGAAACAGCCTTTTGGGCATTTCTCGTCAGAAGATATACAAGCCCTGTACCTAAAAAGCTGTACGGCACAAGTTTATCTGCCAGATGCTCAGCCCTGCTTTCAAAAGAGGATTTCATTTTTTCAGACTCCTCTATCATATGTATAATCTTTTCATATCTTGTAGAGCCTGATATCTTTTTTACCTTTATTATAAGTTCTCCTTCTTCAATAACAGTACCGGCAAAAACTGAAGAATCTTCAGTTTTTCTTACTCCTGCTGATTCTCCTGTAAGAGAAGACTGATTTACAACAGCTTCGCCCGAAGCCACAACACCGTCAAGAGGAATCATTGAACCCATATTAACAGTAATCAGGTCACCCTCCTGTACATTTTCAATAGGTACAAGTATATCACCCTCTTCTTTATGAAGCCATACATTATCTATATTAAGTGACATACTTCCGGCCAGATCAGCTACAGACTTTTTATGTGTCCATTCTTCCATAAGCTCGCCTATCCCCAGGAGAAACATAACAGAAGACGCTGTATTAAAATCTCTTCTTAAAATTGATACGGCTATTGCCGTTGCATCAAGGACAGGCACCTCAAGTTTTCTTTTCAAAAGGCACTTTACTCCCTCTGAAATATATTTTAAAGCACATACACATACATATACTGTCCTTAGCGGTGCAGGCACAAAAATTTTAAAAAGAGTCCTGTTTATAAATTTAAAAACAAGCTTGTCATTATACTCACGATTAAGTTTTCTTGAACTAGGCTGTAAATGAGCATTTTTAACAATACTGCAGTCAAATGAAAACTTAAGAATATGTTCTATAAGTGCCTTTTTATCCCCCTGATAGGTAACGGCAGCATTTCCGCTCTGGGCATAAACCTTTGCATTTATCACCTGGGGAATAGCCTGTAAATAATACTGAAAAACATCAGCCTTTTCATCAGTAAGTTTACCCAGATCAGTAGCAAATCTTATTCTGCCTGGTATTTCATGTTTAATACGGATTATCATATATCCTGCTCTTCTTTCTCATCTTCCTGTGCAAAAAATTCCTGTTCTTCTTCCACACATTCTCTTTCATCATTTATAAGTTTTGCTTCAGCCACAACATCTTCGGCATTTTCACGGATGCAGTTTACAGTGTCTTTAACGCTTTCCTTCATTCTGAGACCTGCCGCTACAGTATGTACATAAGCCTTCTTGGCATCTTTACTTGACAATATCTTAATACCTGCTGTTCCAAATAAAATACCTCCTGCAAAACATACTATTTCTTTCATAAATTTAATATCTTTCATAGTTTTTCCTTCTTTCTGTTAATTAACGCAAACTTTAGCGGTTGCAGCTAACTCTTTTAGTGACAACTAACACCTTTTACATAATTATACGCTTTTGTAATATTCAAGTCAACAATTTTTTCTATTTTTTAACAGGTATCTGTATCTCAGTCACAAACTTTGACACATCATCGGTAAGTCCATAGTCTATCATTGTAATTTCTTTTGAAAATCCGGATATTATATAGTTATTGATTTCTATATGATTTATAAGCATTTCATAATACTCGGGGGCATTTTCATGCCCCCCTCTGAATCTTACAGTTATGCAGTTTTCGGCAGGCAGCACTATTGTGGAGCCTTTAAATCTGTCTTCATCTTCAAGAATTATAAATACCATATCATAAGACTTAAACTTATGACTGTTCAAATTTTCTTCTGAAATTCCCACACCCACCTTTCCAAGAAATGTAACAGGCGTTTTTTCATCCTTTTCAAGTTCTCTTATTGAGTGTTCAAGATCCAGATAATTTTTTGGTGCAAGCCTTTTATTAAGCAGAGCAAGCCTTCTTTCACCCTTAATTTCTTCCTTAATCACACCAATATTTGAAGAAAGAGCGTCCTCTAACTGTTTAAGCCTGTTATTTATTTTATGTTCAATCATTTCGAGGTCATTTTTTCTTTTTATAACCTCTTCTCTCTGTCTTAAAAGCAGGTTTGAAATATCATCGGTATTTCTGTTCTTGATCACCTTTGAAATTTCATCAAGGGGAATATCAAGTGCTCTCAAATATCTTATTGTATTAAGGCATTCAAACTGTCTTGTGCTGTAATATCTATACCCCGTTTCACTGTCTGTATATTCTGGACACAGCAGACCAATTTTGTCATAATGCCTTAATATGCTTATGCTTACATTAAAAAGCTTTGATACCTCACCTATCCTGAACAATTCTCTGTCTTTCATTTTTTCTTCCCTCATATATGACATAAATCAATGTATATACCGCCATAATTCCCGATACAAAGGGAGCAATTTTGCCTAGCATACCAAGATTATCCGCAAAATACTTTCCAAATAAATATACCATTGGTATTCTCAGAAAAACCGCACCAAATGTACAGCTTACCATTGTCCACATTGTTTTTTCCCTGCCGTTTAAATATCCGTTAAGACAGAATACAAAACTAACAAGAATATAATCATAGCTGCAAGATTTAAAGAAAGGAATACCTGCATTAACAACATTTTCATCCTCGGCAAATAAACCAATCATTGTCTGAGGGCTTACCTGTGCCCATACCCAGAAAAGACAGGCAACAAACACAGCAAAGGACATTCCCAGCCACAGGGATTTTCTGGCTCTTTCAGGTTTTCCCGCACCCATATTCTGTGCCGTTATAGCTGCAAGGGCATTTGCCATTGATGTAGCTGAAAGCATTGCAAACACGTCATATTTACTGCTTATTCCCACAACTGCCGCCGCATACACACCACAACTGTTCATTACAGCCATTAAATAGAGAAATGATATTCTCACAGCCATTTCCTGGAATGATATGGGTATTCCAACAAAGGCAAGCTTTTTTATTATAGCCTTTACAGGTTTAAAACTTTTAAGCTTAAAGTCAAATATAAAATTGTTTTTCTTTAAATACACAACAGCAATTGCCATACTTAATCCCTGTGATATTATTGTTGCAAGAGCAGTACCTGCCACATCCATACCGAAATATTTTACAAATATAAAATCCAGTATTATATTAATAACACAGGCTATGCCTACAAATATCATAGGACGTGTGGAATCCCCATAACCTCTTAAAACCGCACTTATAGCATTATATCCGCACACAAAAATATTGCCGAGAGAACATATTGTAACATAGTCCATAGTCAGCTCAAAAGATTCATCAGGAGTTTTAAGTATTGTCAGGAGCCATCTTTCACATGAGAGTATCAGAACCGTAAGAATCACAGCCACAACAGCAAAAACAGTAAGGGTTGTCCCTATTGTTTTCTTTACATTTTCGTAATCCTTGTTTCCCATATACTGACCTATGATTATGGTACTTCCAAGAGTAAGACCCGTAACAAGACTTGTTATTATCTGTGTTACCTGTGTTCCCGTTGAAACCGCCGCCACACTTTCCGCACTGCAGTACCTTCCCACTACAAACAGATCAACAGCTCCGTATAAAGACTGTAGTATATTTGCAATAAGAAAAGGTATTGCAAAAGCAATCAATGTTTTTAATATACTTCCTTCTGTTAAATTGTTTTCTTTCATATCATATTCACCTCACACTACATATATTTTAAACCCTGCAACCATTGTAGAGTAAAGAGAATTTTTTATTTTTTATTTAATCTGTTCCATTTACTTTAATGTATTTTTTTGTTGAATAAAGAGTTCGGAATAAAGAGAGAGTAACTATTCCTCCCCTATTGCTTTCCTTCTAAGGAAGCGGACCCCTTTAGCATTGAAAGTTTTAATGCTGTGTCCACGAAGAAGGAAATGTTTTAATCTCCATTCAACTTATAAGTTAGTAACAATTTATAAATTCAAACCATTCTTATATACTCAGGCTTTATTTTATACCCTTTTTCTTATGTATATTTCTTATAGTTTTCTTCTTTTTAACTTTTTGTTCAGGCTTTTTATTTGACTTATTATTAAAACTCCTGTTATCTCTTTTCGGTCTTATAAGACAGTGCTTGTCATAACCTATAAGATCCGTTCTCCCCGCCTTATGAAGTGCTTCATATACAAGGTCGTAGTTTCTGGGCAGTCTGTACTGTATAAGTGCTCTTTGCATTGCCTTTTCGTGAGGTGTCTTAGGAACATACACCTCTGTCATATCCCTTGGGTCAAGGCCCGTATAAAACATACAGGTTGAAAGTGTTCCCGGCGTAGGATAAAAATCCTGTACCTGCTCTGGCATATAGCCCAGATCCCTTAAATATTCCGCAAGTTCAACAGCAGCCTTCAGATCGCTTCCCGGGTGAGAACTCATAAGATAAGGCACAAGATATTGTTCCTTACCTATTTTTTTGTTAATTTCATAAAACCTCTTTGTAAATCTGTCATATACCTCTCTTGAAGGTTTACCCATTTTGTTTAAAACTCTCGGCACAATATGCTCAGGAGCAACCTTTAACTGACCGCTTACATGATACTTGCAAAGTTCATTAAAAAATGTTTCATCCTTATCATATATAAGATAGTCATATCTTATTCCTGAACGGACAAACACCTTTTTAACTCTCGGAATATCTCTCAGCTTTCTCAAAAGCTTCACATAGTCACTGTGGTCAACCTTTAAATTTTTGCAGGCATCAGGAAAAAGACACTGTCTGTTTTTACAAGCACCCTTAGTAAGCTGTTTATCACAGGCAGGCTGTCTGAAATTTGCCGTTGGACCTCCAACATCATGTATATATCCTTTAAAATCAGGCTCCCATGTAATTTTTTCAGCCTCTCTCATTATAGACTGATGACTTCTTGTCTGTATAACCCTGCCCTGATGAAAAGCAAGAGCACAAAAATTACAGTTGCCAAAACATCCTCTGTTGCTTATTATGCTGAACTTGACTTCTTCAATTGCAGGTATACCGCCCTTTTCTTCATACATTGGGTGATAATTTCTCATATAGGGCAGACCATAGCTATAGTCAAATTCAGACTGTGTCAAAGGAAATGAAGGCTTGTTCTGCACCACATAGCAGTCATTGTAAGGCTCCGCAAGTATCTTTGCCGTTACAGCATCAGTATTTTCATACTGCTTTAAAAACCCTTCTGCATACACTCTCTTGTCCTTTGAACTTTCCTTAAAATGAGGAAGCTCAATATAATCTTCATATATATTTTCAAGTGTTTTTGTTTTGTAAACAGTACCTCTTACAAATGTAATATCCTTTGCCTCAATACCGCTGTCAAGAGCCTCTGCAAGCTCCAGGATCTGATGCTCACCCATACCATACATAAGCAGGTCAGCCTGTGAATCCAGAAGAATTGACCTTCTTACCTTGTTATCCCAGTAATCATAATGAGAAAGACGTCTTAAGCTTGCTTCAATTCCTCCTATTAATATGTTTACAGAATTCCCGTAAGCCTCTCTTATTTTCTGGCAGTATACAATCGTTGCCCTGTCAGGTCTGTGACCCCCTTCTCCCCCCGGTGAATACAAATCTCTGTCCCTTCTTTTCTTAGCAACGGAATAATGATTTACCATTGAATCAATATTTCCTCCGCTTACCAGAAAAGCAAGTCTTGGCTTACCAAATTTAGTAAAATCATCTGTGCTCTTCCAGTCAGGCTGTGCTATAAAGCAGACCTTATAGCCTTTGCTTTCAAGCATTCTGGTAATTATGGCTACTCCAAAAGAAGGATGATCAACATAAGCATCACCGCACACATATATGAAGTCAGGCTGTTCCCAGCCTCTTTTTTTCATTTCTTCAACTGTTACAGGTAAAAAATCCATTTTTACACCTCAATTTTCTTTTTTCTGAACTTAACACATAAATATATTGTATCAATTACATCTAATACAAAACATAATTATAGATAACTTCCTCTTTTTATTTATCATAGCTGTTCTTCTTATATATTTAAACTAAATTCAATTCTACTTTTCTTCCCTTATCCACTCCGCCACATCAAGAGCATGATATGTAATTATAATTTCAGCCCCAGCCCTCTTTATTGCAATCATATTTTCCATAACAATTCGCTTTTCGTCTATCCAGCCCATTTTTGCTGCAGCCTTAACCATTGAATACTCACCGCTTACGTTATAGGCGGCAATTGTATAGTCAAATCTTTGTGAAGCTTCTTTTATTACATCAAGGTAAGCAAGAGCAGGCTTTACCATTATAATATCGGCACCTTCGTCAATATCATCCTGCAATTCCCTCATAGCCATTTTCACATTTGCCACGTCCATCTGATATGACTTTCTGTCCCCGAATTTAGGTGCAGAATCAGCAGCTTCCCTAAAAGGTCCGTAATAAGCAGAAGCATACTTCGCACTGTAAGCCATAATTGGAGTATTTATAAAATTATTTTCATCAAGAGCCTTTCTTATAGCTGCCACTCTTCCGTCCATCATATCAGAAGGAGCTATAATATCAGCCCCTGCCTTTGCAAGACTTACAGACATTCTGCATAAATACTCAAGTGTTTCATCGTTTAATATTTCATTTCCACATATAAGTCCGCAGTGACCATGGGAAGTATACTCACATAAACATACATCAGCAATAACAATAATATCAGGATATTTTTCTTTAATATGCCTTATGGCCCTTTGTGTCACTCCCTCATCATTGTATGCCTCACTTGCTTTTTCATCTTTGTGTTCAGGAATACCAAATATGAGTATAGAAGATACCCCTCTTTCATTTATTCTTTCAAGCTCTTCATCTATTCTGTCAACAGAATACTGATATATCCCAGGCATTGATTCAACAGGATTTTTTATATTTTCCCCCTCAATAACAAATATAGGATAAACCAGATCACTTATATCAATATAGGTTTCCCTTACAAGAGCCCTCATATTTGGGCTTGTTCTCAGTCTTCTCATTCTTTTCATTTTCAAGTACCTCTAATTTTCTTATTATACCGTCTATACTGTATTCATCTGCAACAAAAGGCTTATATCCATATTCCTCAAGGCTTTTTGCTGTAATATTTCCAATAGCAATAATATCAGCTTTCACATCAAACTTACTGCAATAATTATCTACAGCCGACGAACTTCCGAATATGACATAATCCACATAAGCCTCTTTCAGTTTATCGCCATATACATCATAAATTTTAACATCTTCGTAATTATCAATATACTTATACAAATCAGGAGAGCCTTTTTCTGCCCTTAATATTAACTTCTTGCCTTTACACTCTGATAAAGCCTTTGAAAGCTCTTCCGCCGTAAATTTTTCAGGCATAATATCGGCATAAATGCCATATTCTTTTAAAGCGTCATATGTACCCTTTCCTATTACAGCAAATTTAATATTCCCAAGCCTTCTTACATCAATATTTTTATCCCTTAAATATTCCATAAAAATATTAACTCCATTCCTGCTTGTAAACACAATATATTCACAGTCCAGGTCTGTATCAAAATCATATTTCTTAATTTCAAGTGTTCCTATGTCAACAGTTTCAAAATCTGTAAGCCTTTTTGAAAGCCTCTCTTTAAAGTTTGATGTACCTATTATTCCAACTTTCTTTTTAGCACACACAAGATTCATTTCAGCTGTTTTGCCTATTACTATAATTGACGGAGGCACAATATTATTTTTAATTACACATTCTTTACTGTGTTCAAGACTTGTTCTGAATACCCTCTGTTCACTTCTGCCCCCATTTTCTATAAAAGCCACAGGTGTATTTTTATCCATTCCGCCCCTAATAAGCTTATCGGCAATCTTTCCCGAATTTTTAACTCCCATTAAAAACACAAGGGTCCCATTCATTTTAGCCAAAGCACCATAATTTATGTTTTCCTCTTCTGCCGTATGTCCCGTTATTATATGCAAGTCCTGGCTTACACCTCTGTGTGTCACAGGTATACCGCAAAGTTCAGGCACAGCAATTGCTGAAGTTATCCCCGGCACAAGCTCATAAGGTATATTGTGCTTTTCACATTCCAGAGCCTCTTCACCCCCACGACCGAACACAAAAGGATCTCCTCCCTTTAGTCTTACAATATTATTATACTTTTTAGCCATATCTGTAATAAGCTTATTTATTTCACTTTGCTTCATACTGTGACAGTTTGCAGATTTTCCCACATATATTTTGACACAATCCTTTTTAGCATAGTCAAGAAGTCTGTCATCTATAAGCCTGTCATAAATAAGCACATCACAATTTTTTATAAGCTCAAGTCCGTACACACTTATGTATTTCATACTTCCGGTGCCTGCACCTGTTATATAAACCATTACAAAAACCTCTTTATTTCCAAAGCCAGCTCCTTTGCCGCCTTTTCTGCATTTTCCTTTTCTGTTACCTTTTCAAAATATTTCTGCTTTTCGCCAAGATACATAACCTTTAAATGTATTTTGTTGCCTTCAACAAAGGAATATATACCTACAGGGAAGTTGCATCCCATACCTGCCTCTGTTATTATCCCTCTTTCTGCAAGAAAAGATATATATGTATCCTCATCATTTATATTTTCAATAAGATTTCTGAATTTACAGTCTTTTCTTCCCTCAACAGCAATTATTCCCTGACATGGAGCAGGATACATTTCATTTGTTTCATATATTTTGTAGTCATATTTATAAACATTGTCAAGACTAAGTCTTTTTAACCCTGCATATGCAAGTATAATACCGTCATACTCGCCCTTTTCCATTTTCAAAAGCCTTGTTTCAACATTGCCCCTTATATTTTTTGTCTTATATTTAGTCTGTAACTTCCTTCTCTCGCTTCCTGTACCTATTATAGAATTTTCGTCAAGTTTTCTTCCCTTCATTGTTACAAGAACATCATTTGCCATTTCCCTTTTAGGTGTGGCTATTATTTCAAGTCCTTCTCCAAGTTCTATTGGCAGATCTTTTCCGCTGTGAACAGCTATATCTATTTTCCCTTCATAAAGAGCTTTTTCAAATGTTCCCGTAAAAGCTCCCTTGCCTCCGAAATCTCTGAGATTTTTATGGGGATTGTCATCGCCTTCTGTTGACAGTTCAACCACTTCACATATAATACTGCTGTCTGTATTTTTTATTGCATTAACAACTATATCTGTCTGTATTTTTGCCAGTCTGCTTTTTCTTGTACCTATTCTTATTGTATTATTGTCAATATAATTCATGATCTTATTTTTAACTTCCTTTGATTTTGCAGGAGCGTTTTCTCCTGAATTTACAGCTACAGTCATATTTCCTCTTTTAAATGATGCCCCGAATATAAAACTGCTCCCTTCACCGCTGTCAGCCCTGTTTATATGTATTCCCCTCTCTCCGCAAAGCATAGCGACCCTCTCATTTACTTCACTGCTGTCTGTTGCCGCAATTACCATAAAACAGTTTTTTATATCATCATCATTTACTTTTCTTTTAATTATACTGCACCCCTCAAAGTCATATTTAAGACAAGGAGCAATTACAGTTACATCCGCCCCGTATCTTAAAAGGGTGTCTGCCTTCCTTTTAGCAACCTTTCCGCCGCCTATAATTATACATTTTTTATTTTCAAGTGATACAAACATAGGAAAATATGCCATACTTACTCCTTCAATATATTTATAAACTTTTCAAATTCACTTGCCGTAAGTCCGTCTCTTACCTTGTAAATCATATGTTCAAAACTGCATTTGTTAAGGGCATTTATATCAGGAGCAATACTATGAAAAAACATTTCCTTTTTAAGGTCATCAATCATACTTTCAATTATTGCCTCTATCCTGTCTTTTTCCCTTATTTTAATTTCGCTGTTGCTTTTTGATATTGTTTCAAAATAATCTATGTTATAAATTTCGTTATCCTTAATATCCTCATCAATATCTCTAGGCACAGCAAGGTCAATTAATATTTTATTTTTTATTTTATATCTTTCCGCTTCATCTGCCCTTACAGTATAATGAGGAGATGTAGTGGCACTTATTACGGCACCGCAGTTTTTCATATATTCATATCTCTTTGAAAAAGGTATGTATTCTGCTCCCGCAACACTTATGTAATCTGCATTGTGTTCTCTTGCAGTTGCAATTATGTTTATATCCCCGTAGGACAAAAGATTTTTAGCAAGTGTTGTTCCCACCTTACCGCTTATACCTATTATCATTACATTTTTAATATTAAGGCTGTGAATAAATCCTGCCGTTATTGTACCTATGGAAACAGCAGATTTTGACATACGGGTTTCTGTCTTTATTTTCTTCGCAGCAGTTATTGCTCCTTTGAATATTGCATTTAATTCATAGGAAAGCTTCACCATATTATGAGCAAAATAATATGCGTCCTTGACCTGACCAAGTATTTCGTCCTCACCCAGTATTTTTGACTCCAGACCGCAGGCAACTCTGTAAAGATGAAGTATTGCCCTTTCACCTCCGTATATGTTTACATAAGCCTTGTAATCTCTGTAGTCAATATTTTTAAATTTACATATATACTTCCCCACATTAATTAAATCATAGTCTGTAAAATATATTTCAACTCTGTTGCATGTAGAAAGTATAATCATATTATCTTTTATAAATCTTTCCTGTTCTTCAGCACTGAAAGCAATTTTTTCTCTCACATCCACATTTGCAGATTTGTAGCTGACGCTTATACAATACATTATATCATCCCATTTTAAATTTAATCAACTTAAATCTTGTTTCATTGAATACAAAAGCCCGTTACATATTGCCGCCGCAATATTACTGCCGCCTTTTCTGCCCCTTGCCACTATTAACGGACAGCTTACCTCCATAATAAGCTCCTTTGCTTCAACAACATTTACAAATCCCACAGGCACACCAATTATGCCTTCAGGCTCTATTTTTCCCTCATTTATAAGTTCATAAAGTCTTACAAGGGCAGTAGGAGCATTTCCTATTGCAAATATAAGCCTTTTATCTAATTCTGCGGCCTTATCCATACTTGCAGCAGCCCTTGTTGTTCCATTCCTTTTTGCCCTTTCGGCAACATCCTCATCACTCATAAAGCAATATACTTCACCGCCGTATTTTGCAAGCTCCCTTTTGTTTATTCCCGACCTTGCCATTTGAGTATCTGTAACAATTGAGGCACCCTTTCTTATGGCATTCTGAAATTTATCAACAGCATTATTTGAAAAATATAAATTTTTTAAATAATCAAAATCGGCCGACGTGTGTATCGCCCTTTTTATAATAGGTTCCTGCAAAGGGTCAAGTTTTACATTTCCAATTTCCTCTGTTATGATTTCAAAGCTTCTCTTTTCTATATCCTGTGGCAGAACATTTGCAAGCATTATTTTTTTATCACTCATAACTCAATACCCTCTCTTGCCAAAATTCCTCTGTCATAAGGATGCTTTATTTTCTTAATTTCAGATATATAATCAGCTCTTTTAACAAGTTCCTCCGAAGGATCTCTTCCTGTCAGAACAATTTCAATATTTTCAGGACAGCCGTCAATTAAATTTAAAAGCTCCTCTTCTTTAAGGAGTCCGTAATTACATGCGTGTATTACCTCGTCAAGTATAATGATCATTTTTTTACCATTGACATTTTTTATTTCCTCATGAGCCTTTTCAATAAGCCTGCTGTAATGCCCGCACATTTCCCTTTTCTGTTCATCTGTCATATTTTTAACAAATCCGTAAAATACAGGAGTATGGTACACACTTACACAAGGAATTTTCCTTAACACAGCAATTTCTCCTGAGCTGTCACCTTTCATAAACTGCATAAATATAACTTTAATATTATGCCCTGCACCTCTTATGGCAAGTCCTGCAGATGCTGTAGTTTTCCCCTTACCGTCACCGCAGTAAATTTCAATCAATTCTTACACCTTCCTCTATTATTTCATACACTCTCTTCATATCTATATTTTCTCTCAGTATATCTGCCAGCTTGTCATACTGGCTATCTTTATATTCTTTAAAGGTAACATTTATGTTCCCCCTATATTCAATATTCTTTCTTCTGCACAGCATATTTATTAAAGCCTCTCTGAATTCTTCTTCATCAAATATGCCATGTATATAACTGCCCATTACATTTTCTCCGTAACAGCCATCATATTTGTCCTCTGTTTCAATCAAATATTTTTCTGTATTCAAAACAGATTTACCCATATGTATTTCATAACCTGAAATTTTTTTGCCTGAAAGGCATTCAAATTCTCCTTCAAGTTCAGCAATACGACCTTCCGCCCTTGTTCTTGTCTTTTCAGTTTCAAAATATGTATACATTGGCAAAAGTCCCATTCCTCTTATGCGTCCGTATCCTTCCGCACCGCAAACATCCTCTATATGCTCACCAAGCATCTGATAACCTCCGCATATACCAAACACAATTGTATTTTTTAATTTTAAAATTCCTGCTTCTATTCCCGACTCTCTGAGCCATTTCATATCACTTATTGTATTTTTCGTCCCGGGTATAATTACCATGTCAGGCTCCTTAAGCTCCGAAACTCTTTCAACATATCTGACAGATAAAAGCGGATCAAGCTCCAGTGACATAAAATCAGTAAAATTTGATATTTTAGGCAGTCTTATTACAGCAATATCTATTAAGCCTGTCACATTCTTTCTTTCAAGACTTTCCGCAAGAGAATCCTCTTCATCAATATCAACATTCATATAAGGCACAACCCCAAGAACATCTTTACCTGATTTTTCATAAAGCATTTCAAGCCCCGGCTCAAGTATCTTTTTGTCCCCTCTGAACTTGTTTACAATAAGCCCTTTTATTCTCTCCTGTTCCCTTTTCTCCAGAAGAGCAACTGTGCCAATAAGCTGTGCAAATACTCCCCCTCTGTCAATATCTCCGACAAGGAGCACAGGAGAATTTGCTATTTCAGCCATTCCCATATTTACTATGTCATCATCTTTAAGATTGATTTCTGCCGGACTTCCTGCCCCTTCTATAACAACAATGTCATTTTCAGATGCAAGCTTTTCATAGGCTGATTTAATTACGGGAATATAATCTTTTTTCTTTTTGTAATAATCCATAGCCTTCATATTTCCCATAACTTCACCCATTACTATTACCTGGGAACCCATATCCGTAACAGGTTTCAGGAGTATGGGATTCATATATACAGAAGGCTCAATGCCGCAGGCTTCAGCCTGAACAACCTGAGCCCTGCCCATTTCCAGATTTTCATTTGTTATATATGAATTTAATGCCATATTCTGTGACTTAAAGGGAGCAACACTGTATCCGTCCTGCTTAAATATTCTGCACAGACCAGCAGTAATTATGCTCTTTCCCACATTTGACATTGTCCCCTGTATCATAATCGGTTTTGCCATACTTGATCCTTTCGTCTTTCAATTTTAAATAAATC
>CAZGIC010000015.1:23053-25205 GCA_964526435.1 uncultured Lachnospiraceae bacterium
AACCTTATCAATTTTTTTCTTTCACAACAATAGTTGTAAAATACCCTGCATCCTCTCTCAGTTCTTCAATATTTCTGTAAATCATCTGACCTTCCATACCGCAGTTTGTAACAGCATATGCCTTTACTTTACCGTCTTTCTCCAAATCAACAAGCTTTTTCTTAACCTTATCAATTCTGCCGGCCGATTTCATAAGCACTGTTGTACCATTGTATTTTTCGATTTCGTCAGCACTGTAATATCCGGGAAGAATATGCATTTCCTCATTCCCCTGACCAAGAGGAATACCAATTACGGCCGCCGTTGCACAAAAAGACGGCACACCGCTTACAATTTCTGCATTATATCCCATATCTGTCACTCCCTTGTGTATCTTCATATATGTACCATACACAACAGGATCTCCCAGATTTAAAAAAGCAACATTTTTGCCCTTTTCAAGTTCACTTGCTATTAAATTACATCCTTCAGCATAAGCTGCTTTAAGCTTATTGCTGTCTGTTGTCATAGGTACAGGAACAGCAATCACAGCCTTGTCACCTATTTCACTGACTGCCTCAAAAGCTATTTTATAGGCAGTGCAGGAACTTTTATCTTTAGACGGAATACCTATAATATCACATTCTTTTAAAACTCTTACTGCCTTTAATGTCATAAGCTCAGGATCCCCCGGACCTACACCCACACCGTACAAAATTCCTGCCATAACTGCCTCCTGTTTAAATCAGTTTATTTAAATTATCAATATAAATTTTTCTGAACTTAGAATATTCTCCAAGTCCTTTTATAACTGCCTCTGTATTATAACCCAAATCTTTAAGCTTTGCAACATATGAATCCTTATCTCCTGCCATATCATTTTTTGCATGATCTCCTGCCACAACCATAAAAGGGTGTAAAATAACTTTTTCAATTTCATCAGGTTTTCTCATTTTATTTACTGCATCTTCAAGGTCTGGTTTTGCTTCAGCCAAAGCAATATTTACATTTGTAAAACCTGCATTTTTTAAAGCTTCATTCATTTCTTCATATCTTATATTTGCATCGGCATCAGTTCCATGTCCCATAAGAATATATTCATACTTACTTTCAAACAACAAAATATCATTAAGTATAGTAACAGCCTTTTCACAATCCTCCCTTGTTTCAAGTACGGCAGGAGCAATTTTAATCTCCTTAAACATATCACTATACTTTTCAGTCATTTCAGATATTTTGTTATATTCATGACCGTGAATAATATGGGTAGGCACAATATACAATACTTCAGCCCCATTTTTTAAAGCTTCACTGCAAGCCTCATCTATACTGTATATTTTTATTCCTTCCGATAAAAGCTTTTTTATTATCATTCCGCTTGTATATGCCTGATACACATCAATATCATCATAAACATTTTTAATGTCACTGTATATTGCATCAAGACTGTTTTTTCCTGCATCCCTGTGACTTGTGCCAAAACTAACGATTATTACTGCTTTCTTCATACTTTTTCCTTTCTACAAATCTGCCCATAAAGAAGGCAACAACACCAACTCCTATACCTGTCTGCACACAGAACAAAAGGCTTTCAACCTCTCCTGGTATTTCACCATTTAAAGCCGTTTCAAGCACAGGAGTAAACCACGGCTCATATTCTCCCGTAATTTCTTCTACTTTCTGACTTCCCGCATCATCAGAACCCCCAAACTCTGCCCCCTTCAAAGCAAAAAGAGGAACAGCAACTATAATCACTACAATCAACAATAAAATTACTGCAATTTTAGCATCTTTTTTCATATTACATCCTCCTTTAATTCTTATTGAAACCAATAGCCTTTAATTCAGGCTTGGCATAATTTTCAAGTGCCATAACAATTAAAACTGTAAGTATACCCTCTACAACAGCCAAAGGAAGCTGTGTAGGTGCAAATACGCCTAAAAATTCAACTGCTGATGCAAGCACACCGCCATTTTCACTTGGATAAGCCAGAGCAAGCTGAACACTTGTCACACAATATGTAAACAGATCCCCTGCGGCTGCCGCTAAAAACACTCCAAATCTTTTATTTAAATTTATTTTTTTGCATAAGACATATATACCATATGAAACAAAAGGTCCGGCTATTGCCATAGAAAATGTATTTGCCCCAAGAGTCGTAAGTCCGCCGTG
>CAZGIC010000015.1:25305-27459 GCA_964526435.1 uncultured Lachnospiraceae bacterium
CATTGCAAATACAACGCTTAACTTTAATAAAATACTTTGTTTTTTTGTCATTTTATGACACTCCTTTCATTTTGAAGTTTAAACTTCATTTTATTTATTGCAGGCAATTATTGCCATTGCTGCCTCTTCCGGTGTTTTGGGACAATTTCCGTTTACCATTTCCATTTTTTCAAGAGCTTCCCATATAGTCATTACAGCAGGCTTTTTAAGATTAGCCCTTTTTAAAATTTCACTTTTGTTAAATATTTCCCACGGTTTACCATCTGCAATAATATTTCCATCAGAAAATACGATTACCCTGTCTGCAAATCTGTAAGCAAAATCCACATCATGAGTTGCAGTAATTATTGTTTTTCCGTCACTGTAAAGCCTGTTTAATATTCTCTCAACATTTTCCGAATTGACAGGGTCAAGAGCCGCCATAGGTTCATCAAATATAAGTATTTCACTTTCCATTGCAAGAATATCTGCAATACTGACCCTTTTTTTCTCTCCGCCGCTTAAGTAATGAGGTGCTCTATTCTCAAAGCCCTTCAAATCCATATATTCAATTGCAGAATCAACTCTTTTTATTACTTCATCTCTTTTAAGTCCCATATTCATTGGACCAAAAGAAATTTCCGCCCTTACATTTGAAGCTATTATCTGGCTGTCTGCGTCCTGAAAAACAAATCCCACTCTTTTCCTCAGTTCCTTAAGTTCCTTTTTGCCAATTATTTTACCTCCCACTAAAATTTCTCCTTTATCAGGAGAAAGAACACCATTAAGATTAAGAAAAAAAGTAGACTTTCCTGCTCCGTTGCTTCCCATAACGGCTATTTTTTCACCTTCAAATACAGACAAATTTATACCCTTTAATATTTCCTTTTCATCATAAGCAAAATGTATATTCCTTGCTTCAATCAATACCTTTTTCATTTCATCCTACCTTATAAAAGCAATTATTATCAATATCACAAAATAAATTATACTTGCTGTGACCTGCCATAATTTTAATGGATATACTTCATTCAGGAACTCAATTTTTCCGTCATATCCTCTTGCCAGCATTGCATCATAGTATGAATTTGCTTTTTTAAGAGATATTAAAAATAAATTTCCCCCTATGCCTGCAAAACTTCTGCATGATTTAACAAAATTCTCATAACCAAGCCTTGCCTTTGCCGCCGTCTGCATTGTATGAGCAGTGTCAAGCAAAATAAATATGTACCTGTATATAAGACTCATAAGCTCACATAAAATTTCAGGAAAATGAAGCCTTTCCATAACAACTATAATTTCATTTACAGGAGTAGAAAATGCCAGCATATAAAGACAGCTCATACCGGCCATAGCCTTAAAGAACACATTCACAGCAGTAAAAAAACTCTTTACTGTAAAACAAATATAGAAAAATATTATATGGAACCTTACTTCACCTGCAGGTTTAAATGAAAATTCAGCAGCTATTGTAAAACTGCTCATTATCATAAAAGCCAGTGGCACAGTCAAATATCTTAAATAAACATTCCATTTTATTCTTCCAACAGCAACAGTAATTAAAGACATTGTAACCACAGTAAAGAGAGAAACATATATACTGTTTAAAACAATAACAAGCACAAGAGTAACCAGTGAAAACAGCATCTTTATTCCGCTGTTCCATTTTCTCATTCCCGAATTATATGCATAATAATCAATATCCATATTTCACCTCACATTAGCAATAACTCTCAACAATGTTGAATTTAACAAAAACATAATCCTTTCCACAAAAAAAGCCTGCTTGCTTTGCAACTGCAAATACAAACAGACACCAAAATAAAACCCTTCCAAAGGCTCAAGTCAAAACAAGCCCAAAGAGCAAATTTCATAAGTCCCTGTACACCGCAGTTTCTTACACTCATTCAAAAATAAGTTTCCCTTATTTCTGAAAACAATAAAAAGGCAGGTCTTCTGACTTTAGCCTCATCACATTTTTTCGTCTTCCCATTTCCACAGTGACTGCCATACGGCATGAAAAAACGCTCCGCTTACACAGCAACGGGATTGTTCGTGACTCTCACACGATTCCCTATTATCCTGACCCACAGCAAAACTGCATCAGGCACCTTTTTATTTCAAATTGTCAAATAAAGTATAACATATTTTCAGACTGTATACAACAATAAATTC
>CAZGIC010000016.1:0-3012 GCA_964526435.1 uncultured Lachnospiraceae bacterium
AGTTCAAATCTCTCCTACTCCGTTTTAAACCTCAAGGTTTTCCTTGAGGTTTTTTTATGCCCAAAAATATTACATATAAAAATAAGGTATCCATATGTCTGTTTCAAACATCATATGGATACCTTTCCATTGATCAATCTTTTACAGCCTTAAAAGCCTCATCAAGATCCTCTATAATATCATCTATATTCTCAGTACCTATTGAAAGTCTTATTGTATTTTCCTTTATACCCTGCTCCTTAAGCTCTTCCTCAGTACACTGGCTGTGAGTTGTCGTTGCAGGATGTATAACAAGAGATTTAACATCTGCAACATTTGCAAGAAGAGAAAAAAGCTCCAGATTATCAATAAATTCCATTGCCTTGTTTCCATCGCCTTTAATTTCAAAAGTAAATATAGAACCACCGCCATTAGGGAAATACTTGGAATATAATCTTCTCTGTTCTTCATCTTCTGAAACGGAAGGATGATGGACTGCCTCTACCTGTGGGTGATTTTTCAAATATTCCACAACTTTAAGGGAATTTGAAATATGCCTTTCAACTCTCAGAGAAAGTGTTTCAAGTCCCTGCAAAAACATAAAGGCATGAAAAGGTGAAATACTTGCCCCTGTATCTCTAAGCAAAATTGCTCTTATTTTTGTAACAAAAGCAGCTGCCCCTACAGCCTTTGTAAAACTTACACCATGGTAACTTGGATTAGGTTCTGTAAGTGAAGGGAATTTCCCCGATGCTTCCCAGTCAAATTTACCGCTGTCTATGATTACACCTCCCAGAGAAGTTCCATGACCGCCAATAAACTTTGTAGCAGAATGTACAACAATGTCTGCACCATATTCAATAGGTCTTACCAGATATGGTGTGGCAAATGTTGAATCCACTACAAGAGGTATATTATGTCTGTGGGCAATTTCAGCTATTTTTTCAATATCAACCACATCAGAATTAGGATTTCCTAAAGTTTCAATATACAAAGCTTTTGTATTGTCACAAATAGCATTTTCAACTTCGTTGTAGTCAAATATATCAACAAAATCAGTATCTATTCCATACTGCGGCAAAGTGTGGGCAAAAAGGTTATATGTACCGCCGTAAATATTCTTTGCCGCCACAATACGGTCCCCCTTCTGTGCAAGGTTTTCAATTGTATATGTAATAGCCGCCGCTCCCGAAGCAACAGCCAGAGCCGCCACACCGCCTTCAAGAGCTGCTATTCTCTTTTCAAATACATCCTGTGTAGGATTTGTAAGCCTGCCGTAAATATTACCCCCTTCTGAAAGGCTGAATCTTGCCGCCGCCTGTTCACAATTTTTGAACACATAAGAAGATGTCTGATATATAGGTACAGCCCTTGCATCACTGGCAGGATCAGGATTTTCCTGTCCTACATGAAGCTGTAATGTTTCAAATTTAAAATTTCTTTCACTTCTTGGTTTTTTATTCATTTTTTTCTCCTTTCATAATGTGACTTAAAGCCAAAATATTATGTTTATTATATCTTCAGCTGTCAAAAAAATCAATTTTAATTAAAAAGTCCGCCATTTCCTGTTGCCTCAAATATAAATGTATTATTCTCCGAATAAAGGTGTAGTCAAATATCTGTCCCCTGAGTCAGGCAGAATTACAACCACGTTTTTCCCTTTGTTTTCATCTCTCTTTGCAATTTCTGTTGCCGCCCACAGAACGGCTCCTGATGAAATTCCCACAAGTATTCCTTCAGCTCTTGCAAACTCTCTGCCGGTTTTAAAAGCATCTTCATTTTCAACACTAATAATTTCATCATATATCTTTGTATTAAGCACATCAGGTACAAATCCTGCACCTATGCCCTGTATTTTATGAGCACCGCTGTAACCTTTTGAAAGCACAGGTGAATTTTCAGGTTCTACAGCCACAATTTTTATATCGGGATTTTGCTCCTTAAGGAACTCCCCTGTTCCTGTTATGGTACCTCCTGTACCCACTCCCGCTACTAATATATCAACTTTTCCGTCCATATCTCTCCATATTTCAGGACCTGTTACCATTTTGTGAACATTAGGGTTTGCCATATTTTCAAACTGCTTCGGCATAAATGAATTTTCAATTTTATTATTAAGTTCCTCCGCTTTTTCAATAGCACCCTTCATACCTTTTGAACCCTCAGTCAGCACAATTTCAGCACCATAAGCCTTCATTAAATTTCTTCTTTCAACGCTCATAGTATCAGGCATAGTAAGTATAGTCCTGTACCCCTTTGCCGCCGAAACAGCTGCAATCCCTATGCCTGTATTACCGCTTGTAGGTTCAATAATTACGGCCCCCGATTTAAGCTGTCCCTTTTTTTCTGCTTCTTCAATCATTGCAAAAGCAATTCTGTCTTTAACACTTCCTGACGGATTAAGATACTCAAGTTTTGCATACACATTAGAGATCGCCTTTAAGCTATTATAATTATTTAATTTTAAAATTGGCGTTCCTCCAATTAATTCTGTCATACAGTTATAAACTTTTGACATACCGCTTCCCCTTTCATATATTTCCTATTTATTTAATAGGTTTATATCTGACACTATACCATATTTTTTTAACTTTGTCAATATTAAAAACACATTTACTCATTATAAAGCATAAAGCAAAAAAGACTTTTACAAAATTACACTTTAGTCCTGTAAAAGTCCTTTTATATAAGCAGATGCCTTAGCTTTCTTAATTTCATTCAGCTTTTTGTAATCACTTATGTTGCATTTTTTAATCTATTTTGTTATAATTGTCAACATAATTCATTGTAAAGCTATAAAAACATATATTAATTTTATTTAAATCACCCAAACAATTTCTACATTGTAGCTTTACTTTGATTTATAGCCAAAGCCTTTTATAATGTACAAATAATGTGCTATATTAAAGGCTTTGTTTTTTTGTAAAAAACAGATAATTTAACACAGACAAATAAAGTGGCATAGATATGATTATCTGTGCCACTTTAGTGAAATTTAGCTATGCTAAATTTTGAGTAATAAAAAGATTTATC
>CAZGIC010000016.1:3112-21722 GCA_964526435.1 uncultured Lachnospiraceae bacterium
TGCCACTTTAGTGAAATTTAGCTATGCTAAATTTTGAGTAATAAAAAGATTTATCAGCCACACCAAAGGTGTGGCTTTCAGCTTATATATTGTCAAAACTATGTCAGCTGACAAAAACATTTATAACATTATTCTTCATTAATGCCTATTACAACAACTATATCATAGTTACTTGCAACAGAGCTGTCCACAATTATTTCCGAGCCTGTAAAAAGCTTCTGAAGTTGTTCACCCATACCTTCTGTACTTACATAAATACGGGTATTATTGGTCTTTTCTCCTGTATATGTTCCTATAGATGTAACATTATACCCTGCATCCAAAAGCTCAGACTGTACAGCAGATGCCATACCATTTGTATATCCGCCGTTAAGAATCTGAATAGTCAGTGTTTTGTCATCATAAGAAGATGTTGATTCAGTTGTACCATCATCACTGCTTGCAGCCTCTGCAGCCCTTTCAGCCTCTATTTCGCTTACAGGTTTCTGGAAAACCTCATAGCACAATTCGCCTGCTTCTTCATCGTCCAGTATCCAGCCTCCAGAAATGCCGTAAAGAGAGCCTACATAACCCGGCATTGTATATGTATAAATGTTGTCAGTATTAAACTCCTTAACAACAGACATATACTTAACGGCATCAGAAAGTTTCACATCAGTTTCAACATATTTAAAGAAAGTTGTTAAATAAGCTGATGCATTTTTAAAGAAAGTATCCTTGTTTACAAGCTGCTTTAAAAGCTCCTTAACAAAGTCCTGCTGTACCGCTACTCTTCCTATATCGGCATTTTCATAACCTGATCTGAATCTTACAAGCCCTTCTGCCTGCTCACCGTTTAATACCTGGAGTCCCGGCTGTAAGTCAATGCTCAGATCCTGTGTAGGATCCTGATAATACATACGCATAGGTACATCATACTCAACACCGCCTATGGCATCAATAAGATATTCAAAAGCGTCAAAGTTTACCTTACAGTAGTAGTCTATAGGCACACCTATTATTTCCTCAAGTTCCTCTTTAAGGAGAGCTATACCATACTTGTCACCGCCGTAGTGGTAAATAGCATTTATTTTCATACCCCTCTGTCCAGGTTCAGGGTATTCCTCCTGCATAAGACTAAATGCTTCTGAACTTACTTCTACAAGAGTATCTCTTGGAACTGATATTATAGTCAGTTCATCAAGAGTCTGGTTATAACAGCATACCATAATGGTATCTGTTCTCGTTCCTTCTTCATCTGTACCCAATATAGCAAATACAGTCCTTTCATTAAGCTTAGGCTTAATGAGATTCTGGAGAATACCGCCTGTATTTTCTCTTCCGCTGTCCTCATTAGCAACAGTTGAATCTTCAATATAATACTGATAACCGAAATATCCAAGAGCACCTACACAGTATACAAACAATACAAATGTCAATACCATAAAGAATTTAGCTTTCAGACTGCGTCTTTTCTTTTGTTTTTTGCCTCTTCTGCCCCGTGAAGAAGTTTTATTTCGGCTTCTTCTGGTATCCTCACCATAATCTTCATATATATCATATCTGTCTTTACTCATTATAAATAACCTCCGAAAGGACTACTTGCCCGGTTTAAAAGAACTCTTCAGAGATACAATTCTGTTAAACACTAATTTATCCTCTGTGCAATGTTTACTGTCCGCAATAAAGTAGCCGTTTCTTATAAACTGAAATCTGTCCATAGGCTTTACTCCCTTAACAGAAGGCTCAATATATGCCTTAACTGTCTTTAAAGAATCGGGATTTAAGCTGTAACCGTTATCAGATGTTTCATCAGGTACAACAAGATTTTCATAAAGGTTTACATCAGCACTGACAGCAGTTTCACAGTTTACCCAGTGAATTGTTCCCTTAACCTTTCTTTCAGTAAAATCAAGTCCTGACTTTGTAGCAGGGTCATAGGTACAGTGTATTTCAGTTATGTTTCCTTCCTCATCTTTAACAACATCTGTACATTTTACAAAATATGCCCCCTTAAGTCTTACTTCCTTACCGGGAGCCAGTCTGAAAAATTTCTTGGAAGGTTCTTCCATAAAGTCCTCTCTTTCAATGAAAAGTTCTCTTGAAAAAGGCACCATTCTCTTGCCGAAAGACTCATCTTTTGCATGATTTTCAATTTCAAGCATTTCTGTCTGTCCTTCAGGATAATTTGTAATAACAAGCTTAACAGGGTCAAGCACTGCCATTACAACAGGCACCTTTGGCTGGAGATCCTCTCTTACAAAATATTCAAGCTGTGCAAGGCTTACTATAGAATTTGCCTTTGAAACTCCTACACTTGCACAGAAGTTTCTTACTGACTCAGGAGTGTATCCTCTTCTTCTTATACCTGAAAGAGTAATAAGCCTTGGATCGTCCCAGCCGTCAACCTGATTTGTTTCAACCAGATTTCTAAGGTATCTCTTACCCATTATTGTATCTTCAAGATTAAGCTTTGCAAATTCTATCTGTCTTGGCTTTAAATCAAAGTCAATATTATTTACAACCCAGTCATAAAGAGGTCTGTGGTCCTCAAACTCCATTGTACAAATAGAATGAGTTACCCCCTCAATAGCATCTTCAACAGGGTGAGCAAAGTCGTACATAGGATAAATACACCACTTATCTCCCGTTGCGTGATGGGTCATATGAGCAATTCTGTATATAACAGGATCTCTCATATTTATATTAGGTGAAGACATATCTATTTTTGCCCTCAGAGTTTTCTCACCGTCAGCAAACTCACCATTTTTCATTCTTTCAAAAAGATCAAGGTTTTCTTCAACACTTCTGTTTCTGTAAGGGCTTTCCTTACCGGGTTCAGTAAGAGTACCCCTTGAAAGTCTTACTTCTTCAGGGCTCATATCACATACAAAGGCAAGCCCCTTTTTAATAAGCTCAACAGCATATTCATACATTTTATCAAAATAACTTGAAGCAAAGAAGAGTCTGTCCTCCCAGTCAAAACCCAGCCATTTAATATCATTTTTAATAGAGTTTACAAACTCCGTATCCTCTTTGGCAGGATTTGTATCATCAAATCTTAAATTACACTTACCGCCGTACTGTTCGGCAAGCCCAAAGTTAAGACAAATACTTTTTGCATGTCCTAAGTGCAGATAACCGTTGGGTTCAGGGGGGAATCTTGTAACAACTTTAGATGTATCTTCAAGATCTTCCTCTATAATGGTATTTATAAAATTACCGTAAACTGCTTCTTTATTACTTTCCATAATTACCTCCTAAAAGCCTTTAGACTCATAATCTCTATGATAAAAGCATTTACCGCATTGGGGACAAACACCAAAACGCAGAATTTTATCGCTTAAATCGGAAGACAGTGTGTAATCAAGCATTACCTTAACTTCCGCATTTTCACTGCTGCATAAATGTGTCTGAAAATAATAATTTTTGCTTTCAACAAATTCCTTTGAAGCTGATGCTTCTTTTAGTACAGATAATAAATCCATAAATCTGCTCCTTAAAAAATTATTATTAGTATATTATAATATATTTTATCGAAATATGCAAGTTTTGATGCAATTATTAATAATATTTTTCATTTTTTACGATTTTTTACAAAACTGTTTACAATTTATTTGTGATATTGTTATTTTTATCCATTTATGCTACAATAATACTCGGTAAATCTATTTATAAGGAGAAATTATATGTACAGCTTTTACATAGACGGAGAAGATATTAAAAAATTTATGAACATATTTCTCAAAGGCAATGTATTTGACAAATTTGAGGTCAGAAGCTGTGAACTGACAACATTTGTCACCTTTGACATAGACTGCCGCCTTAACAAATTATGGTTTGATGAGGAGCCTGACAGGGACTACTGCCTCTGGAAAGAACTTCGCCCCTATATATACGAAATTATAAAAGGTCGGAAAAAGCCTAAAATAATGAAATTTGTAATGGCACTTTCATCAAAGGGGGCAGAAAAAATACACCCCAATGCCCTTGCCTGCTTTTTAAACATAGTTTTTGAAGAGGACAAAATAGGTGTTATAACAGGCACGGCACAAAAGGAATTCAGCCTTGACAAATCCCTTGAACATGAATGGGGAGAAAAAATAAGGGAATTTTTTAATAAAATAGAAATAACACAAAATATTGATTAGAAAGAATATTTTAGGAAGAATATTTATGGAAAACAAAGACACAAACAACACACAAAACTTAGGAACAGGGAACATACCACGTCTTGTAATAGGACTTGCCATACCATCAGTAATTGCCCAGTTTGTCACAATGATATACAATATGGTTGACAGAATTTACATCGGTCATACTTCAAGCGGCACAACGGCAATGGCTGCATTGGGAATTACTCTTCCCATAATAACACTTATTACCGCCATAACAAATTTATTCGGCTTAGGCGGTGCTCCCTTATGTGCCATAAGTCTGGGACAAAAAAATCAGGACAGAGCAGAGAAAATAATGGCAAATTCATTTATATGCCTTGTTGTTTCATCTCTGCTTATTACAATAGGTGTACTTATATTTCAGGAACCTATACTCTATCTTTTCGGAGCAGATTCCCTTACAATAGGACCTGCAAAGGAATATACGACAATATACATTTTAGGCACAATATTCGTCCAGCTTACAGTTGGAATGAATGCTTACATAAACACACAGGGCTTTACAAAAACAGGTATGAAAACAGTACTCCTTGGAGCAGTTCTGAATATCATACTTGACCCCGTATTTATATACCTTTTTGACATGGGGATAAAAGGTGCAGCTCTTGCAACAATAATATCACAGGGAGCATCATGCATATGGGTAATAAAATTCATAACAGGCAAAAAATCAGCAATAAAGCTCCGCAGGAAATACTTCAAGCCTGATTTTAAAATTATATTCTCCATATGTTCTCTCGGTATATCCACATTTGTAATGTCCGCTACTGAAAGTCTCCTGCAGATCTCATTTAACAACAGGCTTGTAATATACGGCGGAACTACGGCAGTAGGCGTAATGAGCATTATGAACACCCTTATGCAGTGCGTATCACTGCCTACACAGGGTATTATGACTGGCACACAGCCCATATTAAGCTACAATTACGGAGCAGAAAACTATAAAAGAGTTCGTGACTGTTTTAAATTTGCAATAAAGCTTACCCTTGGCACAACCTTTGTTATTGCCGGTTCAATAATACTGTTTTCAGATATTTTTGTCCGCATATTTACAACAGACCCTGCATATATTGAATTTTCAAGATGGTCGATTAAAATATTCCTTTTGGGTATGCTCATATTCGGTCTGCAAATAGGCTGTCAGCAGAGCTTTATGGCATTGGGTCAGGCAAAGATTTCCCTTTGTATGGCACTTTTAAGAAAGATAATTCTTCTTATACCCCTTATTTATGCCCTTCCTCTTGCTTTTGGAAACACATCCTTTGCCTCAGCAATGTCAGAACCTATTGCCCATTTTGCAGCAGATGCTCCGCGAGTATTCCTAGTGCTTCTTGCAGAACCTGTATCGGATATAATAGCTTCCCTTACAACAACCACACTTTTTATAAGATTTTATAAAAAGAATCTTTACAATTAATATACTGATAACTTTCAATCAATCCCTAAGTAAGTTATCAGTTGACATTGACAATTTCAGGTTATATAATTAATCTATAAACACAAGGGAGAGATCAATGTGAAAAAAATAGTTTTAACGGGAGGCGGAACAGCAGGTCATGTTACGCCTAATATAGCCCTTATTCCATATCTTAAAAAGGAAGGCTACGAGATATATTATATAGGAAGCAAAGGCGGTATGGAAGAGGAACTTATAAAAAAATGCGGTATTCCCTATTACGGCATAAGTTCAGGCAAGCTGAGAAGATATTTTGACAAAAAGAATTTTTCTGATGTATTTAAAGTTATTAAAGGAATTTTTCAGGCAAAACATATAATTCATAAAATAAAGCCCGATGTTGTGTTTTCAAAAGGCGGTTTTGTTGCTGTTCCCGTTGTAATAGGTGCTCATATGAACAAGGTAAGTGTTGTCTGCCATGAATCGGATATTACACCGGGGCTTGCAAACAAGCTTGCAATGCCTTTTGCAAAGGCAGTCTGCACCACATTTCCCGAAGCTGTAAAACACATTAAGGATAACAAGGGAATTTACACAGGCACACCTATAAGGGATATGCTTTTTAAAGGAAGCAGAGAAAAGGGTCTTAAACTCTGTGATTTCAGCGGAAACAAACCTGTAATGCTTGTTATGGGCGGTTCACAAGGCTCAGTTAAGGTAAACAATTCCATAAGGGAGCTTTTAAATAAGCTTCTGCCAAAATACGACATTGTTCATATATGCGGCAAAGGCAATTTAGACGAAAGTTTTAAGGACAGAACAGGTTACAAACAGTTTGAATATATTTCAGATGAACTTCCCCATATATTTGCAATGTCAGATTTTGTCGTGTCAAGAGCAGGTTCAAATGCTATATGTGAATTTCTCGCCCTTCACAAGCCTATGCTTTTGATTCCTCTGGGCAAAAATGCCAGCAGAGGGGATCAGATATTAAATGCACAAAGCTTTAAAAAACAGGGATTTGCAGAAGTCATTGATGAAGAAAAGATGACAAAGGGCAGTCTTTACGACGCAATAAACAAAATTTACGACAACAGAGAAACATATATTGAAAATATGAAAAACTCAAAAGCATCAGAAGGAAACAAAGCAGTTATGGAAATTATAAAAGCTGCCACAAAATAATCAGGGGGAAAACCAAATGAAAAAATTATTATCATTAATTGCCGCCGCAGTTGTTATGACAACAACAGCCTTTGCAGCAGACGGCGTAACCGTCACTGTAAACGGAACAGCCGTTGATACACAGGGAATTATAGTTGACGGCAGAACAATGGTGCCTGTAAGAGGAGTATTTGAACAGATAGGCTACACTGTTGAATGGGACGCCAACACAAAGACGGCAACTCTTACAAAAGGCTCAAATACACTTGAAATGACTCAGGGCAATACCTACTTTACATATAACGGCACACAGATAACGCCTGATGTGCCTCAGCAGATCATAAACGGAAGCTTTATGCTCCCTTTAAGGGCAGTAGGTGAAGCAATAAATGCCGATGTGGAATGGGATGCAGATACAAAGACAGCATCACTGACCGTAAGCACAGGCTTAAAAGTTGCAGACACGTTAAATCTTGATGAACTTACAGACAAATAAAATAATAACATATATAACTATAATGCTAGGGGAGTTTTTACTGAGACGGCACTTTGCCGAACCCTTATTACTTGATCCGGGTAATGCCGGCGTAAGGAAGCAGTGACGGAATTTTAAACTGTCCTCCCCTGCATTATTTTGGAAGGAGGACTTTTAAATGTTAAGTTTTTTTGCTTTTCCCACAGTAAACAGCTGGGATGAAAATGTATTTCAGCTTACAGGTGCAGGTATAATAACAGTAGTTGTTTTAATTGCTCTGCTTATAATACTTGCCCTTAAATTACAGCCAAAAGAAGTAAAGGGTAAAGCCTTTTCAACAAAACAGCTTGTTTTTTCTGCAATAGCTATGGCACTTGCATTGATTACTTCAATGATAAAGCTGTTTGAAATGCCTCTGGGCGGTTCAGTTACACTTTTAAGTATGCTTTTTATTGTACTTATAGGCTACTGGTACGGTCCCAAAACAGGCTTAATGACAGGCTTTGCCTATGGACTTTTGCAGTTTATAATTGAGCCTGTTTTTTACACAGTACCACAGCTTATTGTAGACTATCCTCTTGCTTTCGGTGCCCTTGGACTTTCAGGTTTCTTTTCAAACAGAAAGCACGGCTTACAGCTTGGCTACATAGCAGGAATACTTGGCAGACTTGTATTTGCATGGTTATCGGGAGTTATATTCTTTGCATCTTATGCCTCAGCTTATAATATGAGTGCACCTTTGTATTCACTTGTATACAACGGCTCTTATATATTCGCTGAAGGAATAGTTACACTTATTATAATATCAATACCTTCCGTATCAAAAGCACTTGCTCATGTAAAGCAGCTTGCAAGAAACAATGTATAAAAATTTCGGCTGTCATTCACTGACAGCCGAAATTATTTTCAGTGAGGAGCGATAAGTTATGAATTAATACAATCTCTTTTGCGGGGGCATTACCCTCCCGCTGTTTGAAACATATATTATCAGGATCAGGAGGTTTAATATGAACAAAAAACAAAAAGCAATAATTTACATTATACTTTCAGCTTTTTTCTTTGCACTTATGAATTGCTTTGTAAGGCTTTCGGGAGATTTACCTACAGTGCAGAAAAGCTTTTTCAGAAACTTTATAGCAATGCTCGCTGCCGCCTTTATACTTTTTAAAAACGGCATAGGCTTAGACTACCACAAAAGGGATATTCCTCTTTTAATAGTCCGCTCTGTTATGGGCACAATAGGTATACTGGGAAATTTCTATTCCGTAGACAAGCTCAATTTGTCTGATGCATCAATGCTAAACAAACTATCTCCCTTTTTTACAATTATATTTTCAATAATATTTTTAAAAGAAAAGCCAAAACTTATTCAGTATATAGGAATAATTTTAGCTTTCATAGGCAGTCTTTTCATAATAAAGCCAACTCTTAACTTCACAGAAGTATTCCCTGCCCTTGCAGGAGCACTTGGCGGAATGGGTGCAGGTGCGGCCTACACAGCAGTAAGAGCACTTGGACAGCGTGGAGTTAAAGGTCCTTTAATTGTATTTTTCTTTTCAGCTTTCAGCTGTATAGTAGTTCTTCCCTTTGTAATTGCAGGATATGAACATATGGAGCTTTGGCAGATAATATATCTTCTTCTTGCAGGTGCAGCCGCAGCAGGGGGACAGTTTACGATCACTGCAGCCTACTCAAACGCCCCGGCAAAGGAAATTTCTATTTTCGACTATACACAGATAATATTTTCAGCACTATTGGGTTTCTTCCTGTTTTCACAGGTACCCGACATTTACAGCTTTATAGGCTATATAATAATATGCGGTGCATCTGCAGCAATATTTGTATACAACAAAAATCAGGATTAACAAGACTTTAAAAGACTTACTTCACAGAATTTTAATCATATTGTAATATATCCGGCACAAATTATCTGGTATAATTACAATTGGAGTAAAATTTTAATTATAGGAGAGTGAATCGGATATGAAAAAACTGGCCGGAAAGCTTGTTGCAGCGGCTGCCTTTACAGTTGCGTTAACTACAATGGTTTTCGCAGTAAATTCATTGGCAAGAACGATCAAAGGCACCACATACGCCTATACTACAACAACTACTGAAGCCACCACTGAAGCAGTTACAGAAGAAGAAACAGAAACCACTACTCGTCAGTCTGTGTCAGCTTCCACAAGAGGCGTAAAGAATACAACAACCACTACAGAAGCCACTACAGAAACTACTACAGAGGAAGAAACAGAAACCACTACAGAGTTTGACAAAAGTGTGTATGAAAGCAGCGTTGAAATTACAACAATTGATGTTGAATACAGTGATAACCCTGTAGATGAAAACGGCGACCCTCTTACAGGAAATGCCCTTGATGCCTATAACGTAGTCAAAAACACATACAAAGACAAGTGGAAAGCAATAACGGAGCCTGAAATAACGGAGGAAGTCATATATGACGATGCCGACAGGACTATAAAAGAAAAAACATTTACATTTGTAAACAACGATGTTTTCAGCATAAAAAGATACATCTTCAACACAACAACAGATGAAAGGTATACTGAAACTATCACACTGCCGGGCTCAACATTTGAAATGAGATATACATCTTCTGAAACAGGAGAATGGTATATGTCTCAGAATCCTTCAAATGTAGAAAAGCAGACACTGTATATCGACACTGATCAGGCACATATTATATTAAGTATTCCTGCTGTTTACACAAACAATAAGTTTGATTACAACACACTTGAATACAATCCTGATCTTGAAGAACCTGTAACTATATCAGTTAATGATGATGACACTGTTACAATAACTTATTCATTCCCCCATGATACAGATTACATTGGAGAAATATGGTATCTTATTTCAACAGAGCATGTTCTTGCAGACTGGAACAACATAAATCACTTTAACGTACTTGACAATGAGCTTGCTGACGGCAGACGTTTTTCATGGGACGGTTATTATTTTACTATTCCCTCAAACTATATACCATATACGGAAACTACCCTTTACAGACATCCTTCTAACTATGTGGGAGCAAGTATGGTAAAGTACGGTGATTTCCTTGCAGCTTATGACCTTGGCTATGTATTCACATACACTTGTATGCAGAATCAGAACGACAACGGATATTGGGCAACAGGACCAAAATCAGGCTGGCTTTCAGAGGACTTTAATATAGGTGCAGGATTTTATGACACAAGATTTAATACAGACTTTGGCGTAAATCTTTTAAATGCCTATAAACGATATAATAACGATGAATTTTTAATGTCATTATGCTTATATGCAGAATACTTCATTGACCATGCCACAGACAATCACTATGAAACCAAAAACGGCGGCTGGCTTGTTGAAGACTATGGATATGACTATGAACATTACAGAACTCATGTATCCCTTAATCATCAGCTTGCAGAGCTTAACCTGCTTTATTCTCTCTATCAGACAACAAAAGAGGAAAAGTATAAGGAACTGGCTGATAAAATGCTTCTTGCTGTAGAGGACACAAGAGATCAGTGGGTACTTGCAAACAATAATCTGAACTATGCTCTTTACTATACAGCACAAACAAATGCAATGGTTGACTATCCATACCTTACTTATAATGACCTTTTTGAAACACAGTCACTTTATACAACAATTTACGGTGAAGAAAACGAAGTGATAAAATATCTTATGGAATGTAAAATGGAATGGATGCTTGCAAATGATGTAACAGGATACAGAACAGAATAGGAGCAAAAATAAAATGTCAGATAAAAGCAGAAATTCTACCAGAAGACTAGTATTAACGGCAATACTTGGAGCAATAAGCACAATACTTATGATTTTGGAAATCCCTATGCCTTTAATTCCGCCTTTTGTTAAAATGGATTTTTCAGAGCTTCCTGTAATTCTTGGCGGCTTTATAATGGGTCCCGTAAGCGGTTCACTCATTGCTGTAATTAAAGTTGTTCTAAACCTGCTTTTAAACGGTACAACAACTGCAGGCATAGGCGAACTTGCAAATCTTATTTACAGCTTAGGCTATATGCTGCCTGCAGTTTTTATATATCGCAAAATCCGTACTAAAAAAGGTGCTGTCATAAGCCTTGTAATCGGTACAATAATTACAAGTATAATTTCTCTGATTATGAATATTGTAGTTATCTTCCCGGTATATGCACAGCTTATGGGGCTTAGCCTTGAAGATATTATAAGTATTTGTGCAAGTGTAAATCCTTATGTAAAGAATATGGTAAGCCTTATGATTTTCTCAATGCTTCCATTTAATTTATTTAAATACGGAGTAACATCAGTAATTACATTTATATTTTATAAAAAGCTTAGTCACTTTGTAAGAAATTACATAGACTGATATATCTGCTCATTAAAAAAACTGTGGAATAAAATTTCCACAGTTTTTTTGCTCCATTGATTTCCAATACAGTTTATAACATATATTTATGGTTCTACAATATTTGACGTGGTCATTATACTGTAATCCACATTATAGGCTCCCTTTTAAGGGAGCTGTCAGCCATAGGCTGACTGTTAGTGAAATTTGACAAAGTCAAATTTTGCGATATGAGGGTTTTATAAACCACGCTAGTTGACAAAGAACCATTTTTATTAAAAGTTTAAAGGCCGACCGCTTAAAGCAGTCAGCCTTTATTTTACAGCATAACAAATTATTTAAATTATCCTGCATTCATACTTGTTCTCATACTATTGCCCCTTTTAGTTTTCTTTTCCTTGGGCATTTTTTCAGGATCACGCACAAATTCAGGTGCTTCACCCTTTTCAACAGTAGCTGCTGTTATTATACACTTTTCAATAGTATGATCAGAAGGTACATTATACATTATATCATTCATAAAACCTTCAACAATCGCTCTCAGTCCTCTTGCTCCCGTTTCCTGTTCAATAGCCTTTTTAGCAATAGCCCTTAAGGCATCATCAGTAAATTCAAGCTCAACACCATCGAGTTTAAGCATATATTTATACTGCTTTATAAGGGCATTTTTAGGGTCTGTCAGTATTGTAATAAGAGCATCTTCATCAAGACTTTCAAGAGTTGCAACCACAGGCATTCTTCCGATAATTTCAGGTATAAGACCAAATTTAACCAGATCCTGAGGAAGAATATTCTTAAGTATATGGCTGTGCTTAATTTCGTTTTCAGACTTAACATCAGCACCAAAGCCTATTACCTTTTTTGTAAGTCTTTTATCAATTATTTTTTCAATGCCTGCAAAGGCACCGCCCAAAATAAAAAGTATGTTTGTAGTATCTATCTGTATAAATTCCTGATGAGGATGTTTTCTGCCTCCCTGAGGCGGAACATTTGCAACAGTACCCTCTAATATTTTAAGAAGAGCCTGCTGAACGCCCTCACCACTGACATCTCTTGTAATCGAAGGATTATCTGACTTTCTTGCAATTTTGTCAATTTCGTCAATATATATAATACCCCTCTGAGCACTTTCAATATCAAAATCTGCAGCCTGAATGATCTTTAAAAGAATATTTTCAACATCTTCACCTACATAACCTGCTTCTGTAAGGCTTGTAGCATCGGCAATTGCAAAAGGCACATTCAAAAGTTTAGCCATTGTCTGAGCAAGAAGGGTTTTTCCCACACCTGTAGGACCTACAAGAAGTATATTGCTCTTCTGAAGTTCCACATCAGAAGAAATATCCATTGCTGAAATTCTTTTATAATGATTGTACACTGCAACCGACAGAACTTTTTTAGCATCTTCCTGACCGATTACATACTCATCAAGAACCTCTTTAATTTCAGCAGGTGTAGGCAGTTCATCATATAATGAAAAATCTTCAGCTTCTTCCGCAAACTCACGCATAATTGTATCGTGGCACAAATCAACACACTCATTGCAGATGTAAACACCATGAGGACCTGCAACAAGCTTTCTCACCATATCTCTCGGTTTCCCGCAGAATGAACACCTTAATATTCTATCATCCATTTTTGAAGCCATATTATCTCTCCTTTATTGAGGCTTTGTTATAACCGAATCAATGAGTCCATAGGCAACAGCCTCATCAGCTGACATAAAGTTATCTCTTTCAGTATCCGCTTCAATTACATCAAGAGGTTTCCCTGTATTTTCTGAAAGCATTCTGTTAAGCTTATCTCTCACCTTAAGTATATATTCAGCATGAATTTTAATATCTGTTGCCTGTCCTTTAGCACCGCCTAAAGGCTGGTGAATCATAATTTCCGAATTGGGAAGTGCATATCTTTTCCCCTTTGCTCCTCCTGCAAGAAGAAAAGCACCCATACTTGCAGCCATACCTATACATATAGTTGACACATCAGGCTTAATATACTGCATTGTGTCATATATAGCAAGACCTGCTGTCACAGATCCGCCCGGACTGTTAATGTACAGGTTTATATCCTTTTCGGGATCATCAGCCGCCAGAAACAGAAGCTGAGCCACTACAAGGCTTGCAGTAGTATCATTGACCTCTTCACCTAAAAATATAATTCTGTCCTGCAAAAGTCTTGAGTAAATGTCATAAGACCTTTCTCCTCCTGCAGTTCTTTCAACGACAATAGGTACCAAACTCATTTATATACCTCCTATTTGTAATAAACAAGGAAACAAAAATCAATTAAGCCTCAACAGCAGTTTCCTCAACAGCCTTTAAAGCCTTCTGTCTGAGGAGATCAGCCTTTACTGTATTTACAAAGTCAGCACTCTCCATGATTTGTTCTGTTTCCATACCATAAGATTTTGCAACCTTTTCAGCTTCAGCCTTAATATCATCATCTGTAACTTCTATGTTTTCTGCCTTAGCAACAGCTTCAAGAGCAAGTCTTGCCTTAACATGCTTTTCTGATATAGGCTTATATGCTTCTCTCATAGAATCCATAGTCTGACCCATATACTGCAGATACATATCCATACTTATTCCCTGCTGCTGGAGCTGATAAGCATATTCCTGTATCTTCATATCAACATCAGAATCTATCATAGCCTGAGGAATATCCATTTCACAAACATCTACAAGCTTGTTAATAAGCTCCTCTTCCTTCTCTGCCTCAAATCTCTTAATGTTTGCAGCAAGAAGATTACCGCATATTTCATTTCTGTATTCCTTAACTGTTTCAAACTCTGTTGTATCCTGAACAAATTCATCTGTAATTTCAGGAAGTTCCTTATACTTTATTGCATTGATCTTAACTTCAAACTTAGCAGGCTTATTAGCCAAATCAGCCTGACCGTAATTTTCAGGGAATGTTACATTTACAACAACATCCTGACCGATTTCTGCACCTACAAGCTGTTCTTCAAAGTTATCAATAAATGTATGTGAACCTATTTCAAGGTCAAAATCCTTGCCTTCTCCGCCTTCAAAAGCAACATCGTCAATATAACCCTTAAAGTCAATTGTTGCAATATCGCCTTCCTGAACAGCTCTGTCAGTTACATCAACAATTCTTGCAGCCTTTTCCTGGTCCCTTTTAATTTCAGCATCAATATCCTCATCTGTAGGGTTAGGGTCTTTCTTTGTATAAGTTAAACCCTTGTATTCGCCAAGATTAACTTCAGGCTTTATCCAGACTTCAGCTGTAAAAGACACACCATTTTCATCAATTGCCGTAACATCTATTTCAGGCTTTGAAACAACCTCTAAGCTGTTTTCAGCCACTGCTGCATCATATGCTTCAGGAAGCACATAGTTTATAGCGTCATCATAGAATACAGCCTTTCCGTACTGGGCTTCAATCAACTTTCTTGGAGCCTTTCCCTTTCTGAATCCCTGAATACTGATAGAACCCTTATTCTTATTATATGAGTAATTCATACCCTTTTCAAAAGTTTCCGCATCAACAGAAAAAGAAATTTTCACTTTATTCTTTTCGATATTTTCAACTGTGCTCATTAATATTTCCTCCTTAAATCATAAATGCACTTCTTAACATTATATCACACAAAATTCCAAAAATCCAGTACTATTTTCAAAAAATTTCCCTTTCTACATCATCAATAACTGCATCTGTATTTCTTTCAATATAATTGAGCACATTTTCTATAATTTCATCTGCATGCTTCACCTCATTTGTAACGCATGCAAAGCCAATCACAATAGACTTATGTACGTCCTGTCTGTCAACTTCTGCAATTGATATATTGAACTTGTGCCTTGCCTTTTCAACAATACTTTTAACAACCATTCTTTTCTCCTTGAGAGAAGAACACCACTCTGCCGTCAGATACACTGTACAGCAACCTATTATCATAAAAACACCTCCGTTCATATTTATTTTAACCTAAAATCCCTGATACTTCAAGGCTGACACATCACTTTAAATAGTATTTACAAATATTTAATATATATACCATCTTGCTTAATTTATTTTTAAATGTTATACTGTCAATAATTGATTTAATATCACAATACGGGACAGAATATTTATCCAATTAAAATAATTTTTAAAACTTCAGTATTAAAAATATTGCTGTCGGTATTATAAGAAATTAAGAGGTGAACTGCTTTGAATTATAAGAAATTTCTGGATATTGTTCTTAACTTAGGTCAGGAAATGCTCGTCTGCGGAGCTGAAATAAGCAGAATAGAAGACACTATAACAAGAATATGCAAAGCATATAATATTGATGAGATTAATGTATTCACAATTACATCAAGTATAGTGATAACAATTAAGGCAGGTGACGAAATATATACACAAACCAAAAGAATACACAGCTATGAAACAAATCTTGACCGACTGGACAGACTCAACAAACTTTCAAGAGAAATATGCCGCACAACACCTTCCCTTTCTTACATTAAAGAAAGCTATGATGAAATTACTAAAAGCAAAACTTACTCACCCATATCAATATGCGGAATATACGGCTTAATTGCCCTTTCTCTTACAACATATTTAGGCGGAAGCATATCAGATGCAATAGTTTCAGGCATACTTGGAATGTTAATGTATGTTTTGATTTTTAAATCAGAATATATAGGTGCAAACGTAACTCTTGTTACAATGGCAATAGCATTTATTATAGGTACACTTGCTGTAATATCCGTCAGGCTTGGTTTTGGAAATGATCTTGACAAAATTGTTACAGGAAACATAATGCTTATGATTCCCGGAGTTGCCATTACAAATTCACTAAGAGATATGATAAGCGGAGATACAATGTCGGGACTTTTAAGATTTTCAGAAAGTATAATAAAAGCCATAGCAGTAGCGGCAGGCTTTGTTATGGCAACGGTTTACCTTGGAGGATTTATATTATGACAACCTATTTAATTGAGATCATAACAGCAGGCATTGCTTCCTTTGGCTTTGCCGTTCTTTATAATGTAAGGGGCAGACGCCTTATTATTCCATTTATAGGAGGCATAGCCGGCTGGACACTTTATATTATGCTTATGTTTTTAGATAACGATATACTGCAAACTTTTACAGCAACAATATTTCTTACAATATATACGGAAATAGCTGCCCGAATTGTAAAAACTCCAACAACAACCTTTCTCTTTCCAAATATAATAATATTTATACCGGGAGGTCTGCTCTACTTTACAATAAGCAGTGCAATAAAAGGCGACTGGCTCAATTTTATGATTTACGGAAAGGAAACCCTTTTTACGGCAGCCTCAATAGCAGCAGGCATAATGATAGTATCTTCCCTTATAAAAATAATCAAAAATTAAAGTGAGAAGTTCGGAGGGAGAAGCTGAATAGTATTTTTAACTCCTCCCCTCATTCCTCACTCATGTTAGTATTTGTGATTAATATACCCGTCAATCAGGGACTTTCTCACGCCCTCACTAAAACAGTTTTCCTCTCTTAGTCTGTTTAATATAGCTTCTGACGTAGAATGAAGTATCATATTTCTTTCCTTGAGTATTATTTCAAAAAGTCTGTTTTTCAATTCCTTGCTCTTTACCTTTATAAAATAGGACTCCACATCTCTGAAATCCAGTAATTCAAGAATTTTCATTGTAGCTCCGTCTTTTCTGTCATAGTAATAGTCCATTTGCTCTGTATACACATAACAAAAATCCTTGTCATAATACTTTTTCGCTTCCATACAGGCATCTTTAGCCATTGCATTAAAAAACTGATAATTGAACAATCCCTTTTCAACAGAATCAACTCTTTTAAAAGGTTCGTCCTTAAGTGCCAGAACAGCGTCAAGATTTTTATTTAAATATTCTTTTTTGGTAAGATCACCCTTTGCATACTGATCAATTAATGCCTGTCTGTAATCAAAATATTTCTGCAATGCGTTCATAATCAACACTCCAATTCCATTATTTACAGCTAGACTTTTAAATTTCCGCTCATTATAATTTATGATACCGGGGGAATAATATTTTGTCTTTGTCAGTAAACATGGACCAATTCCCCTGCAAAAAAATATAAGGAGTGAAATTTATGAATAGTTTTTTTAATTTCTATTATGATGAAATATGTCCTACACTGCGTGCCTTAGACATAAAAATAAAGGAGCACCGCAATACTGTAGACATAGATGAATTAAGCAGTCTTTTACATATTACACCAACAGAAATAAATACAATACTTGACTCAAAACATATTACAAATCTTACATCTGATATTATCCCTACCATTATGCTTAACGGAAGCAGCTATATATGCAGGATTTTTAAAAAGTCATTAAGTTACTGCAACAGCATAACTTATTCTCCAAAGGATATTGCTTACATATATAACATAGACAAAAACAAGGTTGAAAAAGCCTTCAAAGACTTAAATATTACGGAAATATCAGAAGAAAGTCTTCCCTGTCTTTTCAAACTTATTTAAATAACAGTCCTGCTGCCACATCTTCAGCAGTCTTGTCACCTGCTGCTGCTCTTAAAAGTTCAATTCCGAATTCCATAGCAGTAGCAGGTCCTCTTGATGTAATTATATTGCCGTCTTTTACAACATTTTCTCCTTCTGCTATTTCAGCCCCCTTGCACTGTCCTTCAAATCCCGGATAGCAGACAGCCTTTTTACCCTCAAGTATGCCGTTTTCACCAAGTACGCTTGGTGATGCACAAATTGCCGCAACTATTTTTCCCTCTTCATTAAACTTTTTGCACACAGCAACAACTTCTCTGCTGTTCATTAAATTATTTCTTCCCTCAAGTCCGCCGGGGAGAACAACCATTTCCACACCCTCAAAATCTATATCATATATTGTGCAGTCAGCCATAAATTCAATTCCGTGAGCACCCATTACAGCCTTATCTGCTGTTATTGATACTCCCTTTACATCAACACCGCCTCTTCTTAATACATCGATTTGAGTCAGGGCTTCAATTTCTTCGCATCCATTTGCCAAAAATACAACTATCATATAAAAACCTCCCATTCATTATCATAATGTGTTATACTATATATGAGATTTA
>CAZGIC010000016.1:21822-26115 GCA_964526435.1 uncultured Lachnospiraceae bacterium
AAATCTTTATGCTTTTATTATACTAAAATATAAATATTAATTCAAGGGAGATTAAAATGAAAAACATCAATTATGAAATAGAACGCAAATTTTTAATAAAAAATTTACCCGAAAATTTAGATAATTTTACACATTATGAAATAAAACAGGGATACATTTCAACGGATCCCACGATCCGCTTAAGACAAAAGGACAATAATTACATTCTCACAGTCAAAAGTGCAGGTCTTATGAAAAAACAGGAATATGAACTTGACCTTACAGAAGAACAGTTTAACAGATTATGGAAAAAGACAGAGGGAAACACAATTGAAAAAACAAGATATATTGTCCCCCTAAATGACAATTTAAAAGCAGAACTTGACATATACAAAGGGCCATTATCAGGATTTATGAATGTTGAAGTAGAATTTTCATCGACAAAAGAAGCAATATTGTTTGATGCTCCCGACTGGTTCGGACAGGAAGTGACACAAGATCCCAGATACAGCAATTCATCATTATCAAAATTTGGTATTCCTTCAAAAAATTAAAAATTTTTCTTGCATTTTTCATTAAAAAGTATTATAATATCCATATCTGGTAAATATTACCATATTTGGCAGCAAATATCATAATGTATTTTTTAGGAGGAATGGAAATGAATAACGGAAAACTAACTGTATTAATTGCCGATGACAATAAGGACTTTTGTGACTGTCTTAGTAACTATATTGAAAAACAGGAAGATATGGAAATAATAAGTGTTGCCCATGACGGACAGGAAGCCTATGAACAGATAGTAAGGGAAACCCCTGATATTGCTCTTATTGACGGAATTATGCCAAAGCTTGACGGAATAGGCGTCCTTGAAAAACTTAATAAAGAAAACAAAGCCAAAAACACAATGTGCATTATGCTCACAGCCATAACAGGTGAAGAAATAACACAGAAAGCCTTTACTCTCGGAGCAAAATACTACATTGCAAAACCCTTTGATATGGAGCTTCTTGTTTCCAGAATAAGACAGTTAAGAGAACCTGTTACAAAGAAAGGCATATTAAACACAGGACTTTGCTACAGCAACCACAGCGACATAGACCTTGAAACGAGAGTAACTAACATTCTTCACGAAGTGGGAGTTCCTGCTCATATAAGAGGTTATCATTACATGAGAGAAGCTATAATTATGGCAATAAACGATATTGATGTACTTAACTATATTACAAAGGAGCTTTACCCTGCAATTGCAAAGAAATGTAACACAACACCAAGCAGAGTAGAAAGAGCAATACGCCACGCAATAGAAGTTGCATGGAGCAGAGGCAAGGTAGATGCTATTGACTCACTTTTCGGATACACTGTTTCAAACAACAAGGGTAAGCCTACAAACAGCGAATTTATAGCCTTAATTGCCGACAGATTAAGACTTGAAATAAAAGCATCTTAAACCATAAGAAATTTATACTTATGTAGGGTATCTGTACTCAGAATTTCCCTTTGCTTTTAATAATTATTGTCTTTCAGACTTACCGGGCTTTGGCTTAACTGCTTTCTTACCTCCCTTTGGGCTGCACTGCTTTAAATATTATTTGTGACAAAAACACATAAACAATTGATACAGCCGATATTAAATAATAAATTGAACAAATATATTGACAATTTAAAACATTTATGTTAAATTTATTTTATAAGATATACGGGGAGTAATCGGTGCAGTTAACCGCTGTGCAGTAAAATCAACATTCTGAATGTTTTCACATTCTGGTTTTACTTTAAACGACCAGACCTATATCCCTTTTGGGGTATAGGTCTTTTTTATCCCTTCAAAATCAGCAAAGCTGTATTTTATCTCCCCAAGATACAAGGAGGAAAAAATTTATGGAATTTTTGTGGGAAGGAATTTTAGCTGTTACATGGCAGCAGGTAGTTATGTATTTGGTTGGTATACTTTTAATATACCTTGCTATTAAAAAAGAGTACGAACCATCACTTCTTCTTCCAATGGGCTTTGGTGCAATTCTTGTAAACCTGCCCGAAACCGGTGTTCTGGGAGATAGCGGTATTATACAATGGCTCTTTGAAGCAGGTATTGAAGCATCAGAAGCCTTTCCGCTGCTTTTATTCATAGGTATAGGAGCTATGATCGACTTCGGACCTTTGCTTTCAAACCCTAAAATGTTCTTATTCGGAGCAGCAGCACAGTTTGGTATATTCCTTACAATTGTCATAGCAGTTATATTAGACTTTGATTTAAATGATGCAGCTTCAATAGGTATAATAGGTGCAGCCGACGGACCTACATCAATACTTGTTTCCCAGGTATTAGATTCAAAGTATGTAGGACCAATTGCAGTTGCCGCATATTCATATATGGCACTTGTTCCTATAGTACAGCCATTTGCAATAAAGCTTGTTACAACCAAAAAAGAACGTTTAATAAGAATGGAATATAATCCTAAAAATGTTACAAAGACAATGAGAATTGTATTCCCTATTGCCGTAACATTTATTGCAGGTCTTGTTGCTCCTTCATCAGTTGCACTTGTAGGTTTCCTTATGTTCGGTAATCTTTTAAGAGAATGCGGTATTCTTAACTCGCTTGTTAAGACAGCAGAAAATGAACTTGTAAACCTTGTTACATTACTTCTTGGTATAACTATAGCATGTTCAATGCAGGCAGATCAGTTTGTAAACTTAAACACTATCCTTATTATGCTTCTTGGTCTTGTAGCCTTTGTATTTGACTCTATAGGCGGTGTAGTTTTCGCTAAGATATTAAATCTTTTCACAAAGAACAAAGTTAATCCGATGATAGGTGCAGCAGGTATATCAGCTTTCCCTATGTCATCAAGAGTAGTTGAAAAGCTTGGTATTGAAGAAGATAAGCAGAATCACCTCTTAATGCACGCTGTAGGTGCAAATGTTTCAGGTCAGATTGCATCAGTAGTTGCAGGCGGTATATTACTTGGATTCTTTATGTAGGGAGGTATCAGGTTATGAATTCAGATTTAATTTACGCTATAAATATGCTTTGGCAAGGGATGATTGGTATATTTATAGTTATGATAATAATATCTTTAATCGTTTATATTTTGTCTAAAATCACCCATTAAAAAAGCTGCTGCAAAATATGCAAATATTTTGCAGCAGCTTCTTTTTGTCTAAATTAATTTTCAGAAAATTTATCAATCAAATACAGTATACTTTCATTAACACAATATTATTTTATTATAAGAGATCAACATACAGACAAATTAAAGTTTCTTTGCCAGATCCGCAATTATATCAACACATGTATCTATTCCTATAACACCGCTGTTTAATGTAATGTGATAATTCTGTGACATTCCCCATACACGGTCTGTGCAGTACTTATAATTTATGCTTCTCTTTTTGTCCTTTTCCTTAAGTCTTTTTTCCGGAGATTTATCTGTTTCGCCATAAAGCTTAACTATTCTCTCTGCCCTTTTATCCATGTCTGAATGTATAAATACATTTAATACGTCATCTCTGTTTCTCAGTATGTAGTCAGCACATCTTCCTACAATAACGCATGATTCATTTTCTGCTATATCAAGAATAATTTTTCTCTGGATATTAAAAACATAGTCGTCAAGTGACATTCCATCAATGTTTCTGCCTATAAATGAGTATGCAAACCTGCTCTTTGAAGGAGCATACTCTCCGCTTTCCTCAATATACTTTTCTGAAAGTCCTGATTCTTCGGCAACCTTTTCAATAAGCTCTTTGTCATAAAATGTCATACCAAGCTTTTCTGCAACCATTCTTCCTATAGTTCTTCCGCCGCTTCCGAACTCACGGCTTATTGTTATTATCTTCTTCATATAAATACCTCCTGATACTATTATTTATACAAATATATCCCTCAACATAATTATAACAATTTTTTTAATAAAAGTAAATATTAATATCTTTTAAGATTTATTTGCTTTCAAACTAATTTTCCATTAAGTTTATTTATTCCTGATTATTTTTCCTCCTTTATACGGGAAGCCTTTTATAAAGAAATCTGCCGCAGCCTGTATTTGTACCGACACTTTTTAATTAGGTTCTACAATATTTGACGTGGTCATTATACTGTAATCCACATTATAGGCTCCCTTTTAAGGTTTGCACCGCAAGAATATGCGGACAGCCGATTCAGAACTTTTGCTTCGCAAAAGTGGCACTGCGTGCCATCGGATACTTCTTCCGATTCAATAGGCTGGCTTTCAGCGAAGCTGAAAGTGCTGAAAAGCTGTCAGCCATAGGCTGACTGTTAGTGAAATTTGACAAAGTCAAATTTTGCGA
>CAZGIC010000017.1:0-25425 GCA_964526435.1 uncultured Lachnospiraceae bacterium
GTTGATGCAATTCATTATCGTTTAATTTATCCGAACTAAGCTTTACCTCTGTTTCATCATATTTACTTTCATAAAGCATATGATTTTCCACTGTTACTGTAAATATAAACTGAGGTTCATCAGTACTTTCTATTTCTTCTTTTATGACATCTGCAAGTGCTTCGTCTTTAAACCAACCGTCATCTGCCACATTCTCATCAGAAAAATCAAGATCTTTCTTCTGAATAAATTTATCAAAGCCCATTGCACTATAAATAATATTCCTATTATAATAACCACCGTCATTTGGATGTATAGCCGTTGTACTATAACCGTTTTTTAAAAATTCACCTGCTAGTCCAGGTATATAGGTATTCTCACTATTCCAATAAGTTACATACGGTACAATATTATCCAAGAAGAAGAAATTACTCATCCCTGTAAGAGCTTCAAATTCAACTGACGCTGTTCCCCCGCCATATTTAGGCGAAATAGTCTTTGCTTTTTCATATTTACGAATATTTTCATCAACATCCAAAGAAAAATCAACATCAGGAACTGTGGCAACATCAAACATTGACTCCTCCATTATCAATATTACATTTGGCTTCACATCTGATACCACGCTTCCACCTATGCTGTCAAATTCATTTTTCAGCTCATTCATATATTCTTCACTGTAGTTTTCTCCAGGCTTAGGAAATATTTTTAATAATTCTCTGTACTTAGTATAACTGTATGTTATAAGCCCTTCCTTTTTTATGCAGTCCTTGGCAACAAGCCATGTTTGTGTTACATCAAAGCCCATATCTATAAAAGCATTTTTATCAATCATATTTGATAAGGTAAAAATCATAAAAACACTAACAGCAGAAATATATAAATTAGGCGTATATTTTTTAATATATTTTCTATTTTTAATAATTAAAAACAATGCAATACACATAACAACAAAAATGATAAACCAAAAAAGAATTTCTGGTACATATACGAATACAATTCCAAAAAAATCTTTTATTTGCAAAATATCCATGGGTAGAAATATTGTATCATGATATTTAAGCTTTATAAAATTCCCTATAAAGAAAAACAGGTATACTAAAAAAGCCAATATATTTCCCAAAACTTTTCCCAATAGATTTCTCACAGAAAAATAAATAACTCCCCAAAGCATTACATTTACCCAAAGGGTTTTAGATCCAATAAATCCCCATACTGCAGTTTTTAAAGAAATTTCCTCAAAAAATACTTTTGCTAAAACTTCCAGAGAAGCTGTCATAACAAATACTATAAGTGCTTCTATAAGCATTGAAATAACCTTTTCTTTACTAATCTTATAAGTACACTTGTTTTCCCTCTCACCCTTGTACAAAATTGATGCCGTATTAATAAATACATATATGCAGAGCATAGAAATAAATAAATTGACACACTGACCTCCATTTGTAGCAGAAAATAGATTAAACATTCCCACTTCAGGAATAAATAAATAGGTACATAAAGAGGATAGTATCAAAACTATATACAATAAATTCTTATATTTTCCATCATATTTTTCTATACAGCCATATCTGCAAGAATAAAATCCAATTAATGCCATAGGCACAACAGCTACTATCGCTGCTTTTAAACATAAAACAAATGATAACATAAGTAAAGCTGCAATTACTAATTTACCTGTTTTTAGAACAAAAGTATTAATACCGGAATTATTTTGTGTTTCTGTTTTTCCTCCCAGAAGCATACCAATTGCAGATACCAACATCAGGACTATCCAAATAAAAATCTTTGATATATAACCTGATATTTCATCCATAACAGCTGTTTTAAGAACATCATCTCTGTTAAACTCAATATTATCAATTCCGATGCTTACACCACTTGAATAAGTAAGATCAAATCTGAAAGCATTTATTTTTTTTAAATATTTAGGAATAAAGATTGTATTTTCACCATCATTTAAATGATAATTTAAAAGTTCAAATCCATCACTTTCTATTTCATAAAAAATATAAAGCTCACTGTTAGCATCATCTTCTGACTGATTCCAGCTATTAAGATTTATTGTTATTGTTCTTACATTATTCCCTGTTTCATAAGGTACATATATCCATGAGTCATATCCTGTTGATGTAAAAATTTTATTGCTCTCATCTATTTCAAAATCACTTGCTCCCTTTACAAGTTCATTGAAATCCATTATTCTTTCCTTATATAGAACTTTTGTACTAAACAACAAAGAAATTATATATACCAAAACAACTGTTCCAATTAACAAACATACACCAGATACTGTTTTTCTTCTGTTATATCTAAATTTTTTTATATTTATTACAAAATAACAGGAAGCAAAAATTATGATGCAAGGAATTAAAATATAGCATATAAACACAGGTATAAGATACAAATATCCATAAATATCTTGAATTTTATCATTGAAAAGACTAATGTATGCTTTTGCATCATTAAAAATAACTCTATCTATCCCTATTTCTTGCCCTTCACCAATCAGGAGATCGAATCTTACTGAAGATATATTATCATCTCTTACTCTTATAACATTTTCGCCAAGAACAAAAGTTTTAACATATCTAGTAAAACTCTGATCATCATGCATAACAAAAATTTCAGAACTTGTATAATTTTCTGAAAGATAATTTACATCTATTGTTATTGTTTTTATTTCTGTACCTTTTTCTACATTGTATACAATCCATGGATCATCGCTTAGCGACAAAAGTCTACTATTGTTTACTTCAAACTCTTTTATCTCTGCAGCATTATTTATAAGTTCATCAAACGTCACATCTGCACTTTCATAATTTTTCCCAAAAGTACTATAACTTATAAATCCTAAAGCAATCAAAACAATTACTACAGCTACAATAATAAATTTTCTTCCATGAAAAATATGCTGCATAAAATTCACCTCGTATTAATTTTTTCATGTCACAAAACTTTATTCATATTTTCAATTCACAATCTCCCATGTCTTATTTCTAACATTAAATTTATGACTTCCGTTTTTGCAATAATCATCCTGAACTGTCATAATATTTCCAATCTTTTCAGACATCCAGCCCCCCTCAAGGCAAATATCAAACATATCTGCTGCCATACCGTAATCAACATCTGTTTCCTCTGCCAAGTCTGCTATTGCATTTCCAAAATCATCAGCAAACTTAAGAATGCCACCCTGCAATTCCTTTAACTCATCTGAAATAACATTGTCTGACTTATAAACAGCATCAACCCCATTATTACCCTTATTAAAACATATTAGCTGTCCAAATGGTGCTTTTAAAACTGCTTCAAGAAAGAGCTGATTTTTAAATATCTTGTGCTTTTTTTCATCTTCTTTCTTTAATACAGGGTACATACTCTCACAAATGCAGCCAATCTTTTCAGGCTTTTTATCAACCCAGGTACAAAGATATAGTCCCTTTTGTTTGTTTTCCAAAAGCTTCGCCATATAATACTGAATTGTTCCTGAATACCCTACATCAACTATAATACCATTGCTTTCAGCACCCATAGACTTAATATACTCAATATAGTTACTTCTTTCTTCTTCAGCCCTTTCAAATATTTGCTCCATATAAGGGCTTAAACTTCCCATTACAGCTTCAATATCCTCAGGCATAGCAACTTCTCTGTCACTCATACCCTCAAATAATGTCATACCCAGTCTTGATAAAAGCAGATTTTCAAGTGTACCTCTGTAAAATTGAACCAGTATACTCTTAACATCTTCTCTGTTTCTTATTGCCGCAACTGACACAGCTCTTCTGGACGCAAGAAAATAACAGGATTTTCTCATATGATTTTTATTTGAATTAAATATATTTTTATAAACCTGCTCAAAAATATATCCCTCTCTTGCAAGGAACATAAGCACATCATTATTTTCAGTTTTTTTATTGAGCCATAGACTAAATGCAGAAAACAGCGGACCAAATGCAGTGTAACCCATTATGTCATATTCATTTATAACAGGCTCTCCACTACTGCTTTGACAAAAAGGAGAGTTATATATTCCTCCGTTTATAAACATACCAAGCATAATTCTATCAGCAATTGAACCATTTACATATGGCTTAAACTTATCATAATATTGGCTCATCTTGAATGCTGTTCTTGGATTTATTATAAAGAAAGTCTGTTTAAGCCTGTCTCCCACAAGCTGTATATCAGAACGGGGATTATCACCCACATGTATTGTATTGTATCCACCATATACTTCAAAAAATTTATCCCAGATGGAATTGTTATCTTTTCTCATTCCCTTTTCACAGGATATCCATATATCATCGTATCCTTCATAGCCGCATTTATTAAGTATTCTCTCAACAATACCGGAAGTAAGATACATATCACTAACAAGCACGATTTTTTTACCACATGCCTTAATATGGTTAAATATTTTAAGCATATCTCTCCGTGGAATGCACAAATTCATTTCAAGTTCAATTTCCATATTTTTAATTTTTTCTGCCGTATTCTCTGATATTTTCATAACCTCAGGCAGTTTTTTATAAATTTCGTCAATTGAAGTATATTCCTTTTTTTCTTCCCACGCAAGTGCTTCTGCCTTTTTCCTTAACTTAAGGAAACTGCACTCTATTCCCAACTCTTTTTTTATTTTATTTTCCATAATTTCAAAAATATCATCAGGAGAATAAACGCACCTTGTAATAAGTGTATCAAATATATCAAAGCTAACAACATCAAACTGGCTCAGATGATACTGTACCGCTTCATAATCAAGATTAAAATAATCCTGATATATCCTATAGCTTTTGCCAAGAGATATATACGTACTGTTAATATCATGAATTGCTTCAATATATCCTCTGCTTCTTGTTACAAAAGAAATAGCTCTTTCAAGAGCATGGGCAATTGTTCCGTCTGTCTGTCCTCCCTCCTCCGGAAAATCTTCATATTTAAGCTTTCTGTCAAATAATGGTTTAACAGCATCCATTTTTGCCCAAAAGAAACTTCCTACAGGATAATTGAACAAACCATCGTCAAATTCAATTCCCATTTCATTTAATAACTTTTTGCCATTATAAGCATTCCCAAGCCAATCCTGAGCAATAAGATGCATATCTCCATATGTTTCCGGATAAAAAAGACCTACTTTCTTATCTGATTCAAACAATGCAAAAATTTGTCTTACAGTTTCCTCATCTTTCAGCAGACAGTCTAAACTAAACTGTCTCCATCCATACTGTTCCCTTCCTGTAAAAAGTGATTTTTTACTGTGAACATGTAAAAAATAATCATATTTTTCAATTTCCGGAGCAAACTGCACATATAAGGGAGCAATATCTCTTCCTCTGTTTATAGTTTCCCTTACATCAACCTTATTTACATGTCTGAGCTTTTTAAACTTCTTAGTTATTGCAGCAATATCGCTGCCGCCCTTGCATGAAACATACAAATCAAAACTATATGGAATATTATTAAAATAGTTGAAGAATTCATCTAATAAATCAACATAGTAAAGATGAAGATGCACAGCTATCCTTTTATCAATCATATTTAAAGGCTCTATATCTTTTTTATAAATAACTCCCGGAGCTCCGCATGGTGCCTGGTACTTGATTTCTTGATGTTTCTTATACATATTAAGGGCATTTTTCAGTCCATCTCTCTTCACAAAAAATAAAAACTTATACGTTTTTCCTGTTACAGAATTATTTCTCAAGAAATTTTTCAAGCCGCCTACAGTATATCTCAAGGGAGCTGTAATTTTCCATGAAGTAGAGTTATAAATTTCATCAATCTGGCTTTCTCTTCTCTTTAATTCAATATCCATGTATTTTATATGCTCTGATTTTGCCTCTATATCATTTTTCTGTGTATTTATCATATTGACCTGATCATTTATCACATTAGCCTGATCGTCTATCATATTAGCCTGATTTTTTATTACTTCACCCTGATCTCTTATTTTATCTGCCTGTATTTTTTCATTTTCAAGGCTATTTCTCAGGTCGCTGTCATATTTTATTATTTTTTCATTTAAACTTTCAATTACACCCTGTCTTTCACTGAGATTTCTTTCAAGATTACTCTTTTCAATTCTTTCTGTTGAAATTTCCTTAATTATATCATTGACAACTGAAACATCTGTAGAAACAATAACATATGTCATTTTTATTCTCGTTGTATTATTGTCTGTATAAATGTGGAACTGAGTGTCATCATTTTCAAATACATAAGAATTCTCACTGTACCTATATCCATTAGTAATAAATTCAGGTGAATATTCTTCACCATCACGATAAGCTTTTATGCTTACATCACCAATAATACATATATCTGTTACAGGGTCAATTCTTACAAGTTTGGTTCCCTTTTCAATATCAATATCAATTAATCCTCTGTTTCCACTGTTTACATCATACAGTTTCATAAGAGGTTCTATTCCATTTCCCTTTTCACTATAAACTTCAACAACATATTTATTTGTTTCAATTTCATTTTTCAAAGCCCAGTCAACAGCCGAGTAATTTTTTACATGAAGCTTATTATAAAATTTTCGTGTAACAAAACTTCCCTTTGATACATAACTCTGAAAATTTGACTCCATTTTGTCAAATATACTTACTTCATCTGTATTTATATTTAATTTATCAAATATACCATTTTCAACTATTACATTTCTTCTGGCGTTAGCACATATGAAATTCTGTACCGCTCTATACATTAAATACTTTATAGGTACAGGAAAATTAAAAGTCCACTCATAATCAATCAAATTGTATCCATTGTTTAATATTACGTTATCAAAAACAATGTCTATATTACTTATGGAACAACTTTCATATTCTTTTTCAAATTCAACATTTCCAAAAACATCACAAAAATCTTTAGTCTTTTCAAATTTTATTATTGGTTTTACATCTGTAACAATATTAAAATATTCGATAATTTCATCTATAGCCTCATCTATCTTATTTGCTACTATCAGTCTGTCAATTTTTTTTGCAAGTGTTTCCCCTTCAATAAACTCAAACCTTGCATTTTTGCCCTTCAGTTCACATCTGTTAAGCAAAATTTTTTCACCATAACATTTTTTTAGCCTGCTGTAATTTTCAGCCATATTCAGTATATGTTCCTGTGCCTCTTCTCCATAGGCGGACTTTTCAACATACTTTATACCATTCTCAACAATAATTTTTGTCTTGATTTTATACTTTTTATTACGTTCATTTGAAAATTTAATATATATGATTTCTCTCATAACTATCTCCTATTTCATTAATTCAACTAAAAATGAATTTGAGTAATATTGAAACAATCCGTTGCTTATAACTGTATCAAAGACCTTGCTTTCATCAAATGTTATTATTCTGTTATTGTCAAAATTTCTTAAATTATTGCCAAGTTCTCCCACAGCAGGCAAACGTTCATCTGTATATATTATTTCAGCAAACTTATAGTCCGGATAAGGATAATAAAATTTACACTTTGTAAAACCTGCATTTTTAAACATATCCTCAAGTTCTGTTTTCCCAAAGGTTTTAACCCCCGATGAGTTTGTATATCCCTCTATGGATTCATAATACCGGCTGACATGATCTTCTTTACAGCCTGCCCAATATTTCATACCTAACTTATTTTCAATCCCAATCAATATTTTCCCATCGTCATTTAAATGTTTCCCTGCAATTTTTAAAAATTCAACATAAGGATTCTCTGAACTTATATAGCTTTCAGCATATTCAAGAACACCTATCAGTGTCACAACATCATATTTTTCATTTATATTTGGCTCAATATCCTGAAAATTCCCCACAATTATTTCAACATTTTCATACTCTCTGTTTCTCCAGCCATTTATAAGACTTCTTTTTTTTGAAAGCTCAATACATGTCACTTTCTTACTGTGCTCAGCAAGAGCACCTGTAACTGCACCACAACCTGATCCTATTTCCAGTACAGATGTATTATCGTCAAATTCAAACCATCTTACTATATTTTCCCGCATTTCTGACAAATGATACATTATCTCCCATGAACTTCTTTCATAAATTATTTTATCGAAGTCACTTTTGTTATATTTTTTTACTATTTCTAATAATTCGTTTTCAACTTCACCGTCACAATACAGATCTTCACCTTTGTAATAATTCAAATTCAGTATCACGTTTCCTATACATTCATTTAAAGCCATTTGCACTCACCTCTATCAGTTTATCTCAATTACAGAATTCATATCATAAAAACCCACTGTGTTCTTATCTGAAATAACATTAATATTACATATTTCATAAAGTCTGTGATACACAGTAAAATCTCCATTCATATATCCCGTACAGCCAAGGCTCAAAAGATATTCTCCTCCCTGAATATCCATTTTCTGAGTAAACGTTACAGTTTTTATATCTCCTGCTTTCGGATTTTCAAAACTAACATCTTCATACATGGTATTAGTCCCTGTAACATCAGTTCCCTGTAAATTAACTATTGTAAATGCAAATATCGGATCACTTACAGCCTGATTGAATTTCACCTTCATCATTATCTTAAACACAGAGCCCTTGTTTATCTGATTAACAATTTTTCCTCTGTCATCAAATACAGCAAAATCATATATTTCAGCCATACCATTGCCATAACTGTTTATTACAGGGTTAAGAGTCATTTTGCTTTTGCACAGTTCACCTTCACCAAGTTCGGAACCCATACTCATTATATCCTCAGCACTATCTCCTTCCGCAGTTTCATCATACTGATTTACAAGGAGTTTTTTATAAAGGTCAATCATTTCCGGAGCATTTCCTTCTGCAAGTTTCTCGCCTTTATTTAATAGTATAACTCTGTCACAGTATTTTGATATACTGCTTAAGCTATGGCTTACAAAAAGAATAGTCTTTCCCATTTTTTTAAATTCTTCAAACTTTTTATAACACTTAGCCTGAAAAAAAACATCTCCAACCGAAAGAGCTTCATCTACAATAAGAATTTCAGGATCTATATTTATAGCAACAGCAAAGGCAAGACGCACAAACATACCGCTTGAATATGTCTTAACAGGCTGATGCACAAAATCACCAATATCGGCAAATTCAAGAATAGAGTCAAGTCTTTCATCTATTTCACTTCTTGTAAAACCCATCATAGTTCCGTTTAAGTATATATTTTCAATACCTGAATATTCAGCATTAAATCCTGCTCCAAGTTCAAGGAGAGCAGAAATTTTACCGCTTACCGTAACACTTCCCTCTGTAGGATTTAAAACGCCGGTTATTATTTTAAGTATAGTAGACTTTCCTGCCCCGTTTACACCAATTATCCCTACAGTTTCCCCTTTCTTTATTTCAAAAGATACATTCCTGAGGGCATAATGTTCTCTGTGATATTTTTTTTTAATTGGATTTAAAGATTCTTTTAATCTGTCCAAAGGCTTGTCATACAGCCTGTAAACTTTTGTAAGATTATCCACCTTTATGGAAATGTCATTCATAAATACAAACTCCTTTATAAAACATCAGCAAAATGAGGCTTAAGTTTTTTGTAAATATAGCTTGCTGCAGCTGCAAGTACTGCAATTACAACCCAAAAATATATAGTCTGCTTTATATTATTATAAAATAAATTCTTATATATCATACTGTCCCTGTATCCCTGTACTATATAATACAGTGGATTAAGTTTAAATAAAAACTTTGTGCTGTCTGAAATATTCATAGTATCTATATTCCACATAATAGGAGTAAGCCACATTCCAAACTGCAGAACTATATTCATGATCTGTGAAAGGTCTTTAAAAAAAATAACCAAAGGTGCGGTAATAAAACTAAGAACCGTTACCAAAGTTATCATGCAAATACAATAATACAATATCTGAAGCACATATACATCAAATTTTATACCACATATGGCATATGATATAAACATAAAAGCAATAAAAAACAAATGAATAAATAAATTTGAAATAATTTTAATTAAAGGCAGTATATTTATTTTAAAAACCACTTTTTTTACAAGATAACTGTACTCAATAAATGAGTTTGTAGCCCCATTCCATGCATCAGAAAAGAAAAACCACGGAATAAGTCCCGTCATAAACCATAAAATAAATGGAACATCTCCCACGTCCTGACTTCTGAAACCAAACTGAAATACAAACCAAAATACAAGTATTGTGCATATAGGCTGTACAAAAGCCCATATAATACCAAAATACGAACCCGCAAACTTTGTTTTAAAATCATTTACAGATAAGGACCACAATAATCTGTTATCTTTAAAAAGTATGCTGTATACATTTCTGAAAAAAGCTTTAATATTGTTCATTGCACACCTCTCCATTATATTACATTATTTATATTATACACTATTTCAACCTTAAAATAAACAATTTTTTACTTTTTTATAAAAATTAATAAAATCATTAAACATATTAGGTTCTACAATATTTGGTGTGGTCGTTACCATAAACTCCCATATTACCTCCATATAGGCTCCCTTTTAAGTTTTGCATCGCAAGAATATGCGAACAACCCGAAGGGTTGGCTTTCAACCAATGCACCGCAAGAATATGCGGACAACCCGAAGGGTTGGCTTTCAACCAAAGGTTGAAAGTGCTAAAGAAGGTTGAAAGTGCTGAAGAGCTGTCAGCCCCCGGCTGACTGTTAGTGAAATTTGACAAAGTCAAATTTTGCGATATGAGGGTTTTATAAACCACACCAGTTGGTAACGAACCACATATTATTATATAAAAAATAAAATCGGCTACTCCGCTGATTATCAGCGAAATAACCGATTGATAAATACCTATTGATAAATTAAGATAAAATATAAACCTTAACATTTTGATATCCAAAACCTGAACTCAGGGCTTCATCATGAGAGTTATAGCAAAGATCAATTCTGTTGCCGTTTATTGCCCCGCCTACATCTGCGGCAATTGCATATCCATACCCTTCAACATAAAGCTTAGTACCAAGGGGTATAATACTTGTATCTACAGCAGCCACACCATATCCGGCTTTTGTACCGTTTGCTGTATAGCCGTTTGAAAATGAACCACAGCATATTTCACATGAACAGTATGCTGTAGCACTCATTGTAAGTACTTTTGAATACTCAACATTGTCAAGACCGGGAACTGTTTCCACTTCCTTTGTGCCTTCTAATATAATCTCATCAATTGGCTCTGAAACAACTTCCTCAGTAACGGTTACATCTGCGATTGAACCATTTACATACTTAGTTACCTCTGTAACCTTATTAATACCGTTGACACCTTCCTGAGCCACTTCTGTATTTCCCTTTTTAATTTCGTCGCTCTGCTCTGTAATTGTAGTGTAAGGTATTTCATTACTGCTTACCTTTACCTCACTCCTGTCAGCATTGCTTTCAACATCACTTGTGTTATAGTAGTTGATCTTACTCTTTGCCTCTGCTGTGTAATTTGCAGAAGCTGATACGAACGCATTATCTGCTGCATATGTTGCCGTAGGCAAAACAGCTGCCACAGCCATAACAAGTACTGCACATTTTGCTAAATTTCTTAACATAATATCCTCCCGTCCGGAACGCAACAATTTCGTAATATTTTCTTCAATATTTCTTACAAAATTGCCAGTCTGAATTTTCTCCTTTAATTCGACTAAATCCCTTATTGGTTGTTTTTAGTTACAAATTTTCATAATTTTTATGTAAAAAACATAAAAATATAAGCAGTCAGGATTTGTGTACAACCACGAACACTAATCTCTGATTGGCTTTGCAACATATATCTTAACACATCCGTAACAATTATGCAACAACTTTTTTCCTCCAAAATACGACTTTTGCATTTTGGGAGGTTATTTCGCAAACTTTTTCAGAAGAAATTTGTTTAATCTCTCCAATTTTATCAGCAACATATTTAAGATTTTGTGAGTTATTTACAGTACCTCTTAAAGGCACCGGAGATAAATATGGCGAATCTGTTTCAAGCAAAATTTTCTCCATAGGCACAAATCTAACCACATCGATTAGTTTTTTTGCGTTCTTAAAGGTTACTACACCTCCTACACCAATGTAAAAACCCATATTAATATAATCCCTCGCCATTTCAACACTTCCGCTGTAGGCATGTATTACACCTTTTCTCACACCGCTGTTTTTAATTATGTCAAAGGTTTCCTGTGCCGCATCTCTTGAATGTATGCTTACAGGCAGATCAAGCTCAGCAGCAAGGTCAAGCTGTTTTTCAAACCAGTATCTCTGCTTGTCCCTCGGGGAAAAGTCATAGTAATAGTCAAGTCCTATTTCACCTATTGCAACAACTTTCTCATATTTGCTGTATTCCCTTAGCCTGTCTATATCTGCTTCTGTCATATTCTCAACCTCATGAGGGTGTACCCCTACAGCAGCATATATAAAGTCATATTTCTTGGCAAGCTCCATACTCTTTAAGGAACTTTCCATATCAGCACCTATATTAATGATATAGTCCACTCCATTTGAATGCATTTCTTCTATTAATATATCTCTGTTTTCGTCAAATTTTTCATCATCATAATGAGCATGTGTATCAAAATACATTTTCTTTCTCCTTTTTTAACTCATTTCTTTAAAAAGGGCTTCTGCCCAAGCAAAAGCCCTCAATAAATTATCCTATTACAGCACCGCTTTCAATATCCCCGTCAGCAGCCAGAAGCTTAACATTTCCCTTTGCATCTTCTGCCGCAACGATCATACCTTCGCTTACATATTTACCCTTAAGCATCTTTCTCGGTGCAAGATTTGTTACAACAACAACCTTCTTGCCTACCATTTCTTCAGGGGAATAGAACTTTGAAATACCTGAAAGTATTGTCCTTGTTTCTTCTCCCACTTTAACTGTAGATTTCAAAAGCTTATTTGACTCAGGTACCTTTTCACAGGCAATAATTTCACCTATTTTCATTTCCACCTTGCAGAAATCATCAATAGTTATATACTCTTTCTTTTCCTCAGCCTCCGGTGTTTCCTCAGGAGCATTTGCCTTAGCCTGTGCATCCATAATTTCCTTTACCTTTGGAATAACTTCCTTAGGGTCAAGTCTTGCAAATAATATCTGCGGCTTTTCAATTACCTTATTACCGCTTGGATATAAGCCAAACTTGTCAAGGTCTGCAAAATCTCTCTTTTCTGCATTAAGCTGTTTTAATATTTTTTCTGTAGTTTCAGGCATAAATGGTTCAAGAAGACATGCACCTATTGTAATACCTTCCACAAGATTATAAAGCACTGTTGCAAGCCTGTCCTTCTTGCTTTCGTCCTTGCCCAATACCCATGGCTCAGTTTCATCAACATATTTGTTGCATCTCTTAAACAGTGTAAATATTTCTGTAATTGCATCGGCAACTCTAAGCTTCTCCATTTTAGCCTCAGCCTTTGCCTTACACTCCGTTGCTGTCTTAATCAAATCATCATCTACAGCTTCCTTAACATTTGTATTGTTTACAACACCGCCGAAATATTTATTAGTCATTGATATAGTTCTGTTTACAAGGTTACCAAGAACGTTTGCAAGGTCTGAATTTGTTCTTTCAATAACCAGATCCCATGAAATAACACCGTCATTTTCAAAAGGCATTTCATGAAGTACAAAATATCTTACAGCATCTACTCCGAAAATACTTACAAGGTCATCAGCATAAATTACATTGCCTCTTGACTTGCTCATCTTTCCGTCATTATCTTCAATCTTTTCTTCAAAGCTGTCCTCGCCTCTTAAAAGCCATGGATGACCGAACACCTGCTCAGGCAGCGGCAAATCAAGAGCCATAAGAATAATAGGCCAGTAAATAGTGTGAAATCTTACAATATCCTTACCTATTAAGTGCAAATCAGCAGGCCACATTGTCTTAAACTGTTCTGTACTGTTACCGTCACAGTCATAGCCAATTCCCGTAATGTAGTTTGAAAGAGCATCAAGCCATACATACACAACGTGCTTGTCGTCAAAATCCACGGGAATACCCCACTTGAAAGAAGTTCTTGAAACACACAGATCCTGTAATCCCGGGAGAAGGAAATTGTTCATCATTTCATTCTTTCTTGAAACAGGCTGAATAAATTCAGGGTGAGTGTTAATATGCTCAATAAGTCTGTCGGCATACTTGCTTAACTTCAGGAAATAAGCCTCCTCCTTTGCAGGATGTACCTCTCTTCCGCAGTCAGGGCATTTTCCGTCTGCAAGCTGACTTTCCGTCCAGAAGCTTTCACAAGGTGTACAGTACATTCCTTCGTATACACTCTTGTAAATATCCCCTTTTTCATAAAGTTTTTTAAATATTTTCTTAACCTGGTTTTCATGGTAATCATCTGTAGTTCTTATAAACTTGTCATAAGAAGTGTTCATTAAATCCCATATCTTCTTTATCTGTCCTGCAACATCATCAACAAATTCCTTTGGTGTAATACCCTTTTCCTTTGCTTTTTCCTCTATTTTCTGACCATGTTCATCAGTACCCGTCTGGAAGAACACGTCATATCCCTGCATTCTCTTAAATCTTGCAATGCTGTCGGCAAGAACTATTTCATAAGTATTTCCTATATGGGGCTTGCCTGAAGTATATGCAATTGCAGTAGTTATATAATATTTTTCTTTACTCATTTTAAAACCTCCAATTCAAACTATATTCATTATAATTAAATTTAATAAAAAAGTAAAGTATTTTACCTGAACTAAATTGAATATAAACCCCTTTTGTGTTAAAATTATCTAAAAAACAATAAAAGGAGACAAAAAAATGTATAAGCTTATAGCCACAGACTGTGACGGCACAATATTAAATTCCCAGGGGTATCTTCCCCGTGAAATAATCGATACATTCAGAGAACTTCATAATAAAGGAATACATATAATAATTGCAACAGGCAGAAGCGACATACTGGCTAAGGATTACCTTGACGAGCTTGACATAAACTGTCCCGTCATAGGCTGCAACGGAGCAACTCTTGTAAACTTTTACACAAACAAGAACTACTTTATTAACGCAATGGATTCGGAGTCCCTTGACAAGCTTTTTGATATGTGTGACTCTCTTAATATAGCAGTCAAAATATTTGACACTGACACCTGCTATACAAGTGACAAAAAGCTTTATGAAGGAGGCATTAATCTTATTACAACCAGGTATACAAGAAAAATGAAATATTCCGTAAATTATGAGCTTGTAGATGATATGCACTCCCTTTCTTCTCTTGAAAACGCAGTAAAAGCTGTAATAATAGAAAATGATATACCAAAGCTTTTAAGCATAAGAGATATGATAAATAAAAACATACCCGGACTTAAAGCAGTTCAGTCCAACTGGAACTGTATCGATATAAATAACAAATCTGTGTCAAAAGGCAATGCTCTTTTGAAATACGCAGAAATGATAAATGTTAAGCCTGACGAAATAATTGCCTTCGGCGACAGTGAAAATGATATTTCAATGCTTAAGGCGGCAGGTCTTGGCATTGCCGTATCAAATGCCGCAGACTGCGTAAAGGAAGCCGCCGATGAAATCACCGATACAAATGATAACTTCGGAGTGGCTAAGTATCTGCAAAAACTCTATAATCTGTAATCTGCAAAGAAGAGGGAGGTCAGGAGTTAAATTTACTTTTACAGAGAACCATAAAGCTAAATTTATTTTGAAAATTTAAATAAATTTTCAATCCTCACTCCCTTCCTCACACCTCATCTTCACTTTGTTAAATTTAATTTTTTTACTTTAAATAAAATCTTTGCCATACTTTTAAAGGCATAAAAAAAGCTGTCCTCCTCTGCTTAAATTTCAAGGACGACAGCTTACAGCTTCGTGGTACCACCTTAATTCATTCATACCTCACGGCATAAACCTTATCAAGTACAGAGAACAGCTCTTATACTTCGGTGCTTTAACGGGCACACCCGTCGCAGCCTAATGCCCCAGGCACTCGGTACGCGGCTCCAAGACCATATTCAGCGATGTATTCTGCACCTGCTCTCACCTGTACAGGCTCTCTGTAACATATCCCACCGTTTACTCTTCTTTTCACAGCCTTTAATTTATAAATAAATGATAACCCAATTGTATAAAAATGTCAATATTTATTTTACTTCACAGGGCATATATCCCCGCTTCATTCTCAGGTATTTATTGATTCTGCAAAACACAGTAATCAAAGATATATTAAACCTGCACTTCCCCTGCCAATACCTTTTTATAGTCCTCATAATTCTTTTCCAGCAGCTTTGGTGTATCAAGCTCATAAGGACATTTTGCTGAACATTTGTTACAGTGAAGACAGTTTTCTATTTTCTTCATTTCCGCCTGCATTTCCTCTGTAAGCCAGTTTTTTGAAGGCGCCCTTCTAAGCATAAGTGACATTCTGGCACACTGGTTTATCATTATTCCTGCGGGACATGGCATACAGTAACCACAGCCACGGCAGAAGTCCCCTGCAAGCTCTGTCTTCTCCTTTTCAATAAAAGCTCTCATTTCATCGTTCATTTCAGGAGTTTCATCCATAAAAGCAAGCCATTCATCAAGTTCATTTTCCTTCTGTATACCCCAAATAGGCAAAACATTGTCAAACTGGCTCATAAATGCCATTGAAGGTACGGACTGATTTATTAAGCCTCCTGCAAGGCCTTTCATTGCAATAAATCCCATATTCATTTCCCTGCTTTTGTTTACAAGTTCAATTTCCTTATCTGAAGACAAATAACTGAAAGGGAACTGTATTGTTTCATATAGACCCGAATTTACAGCATCAAAAGCTATCTGCAATTTATGTGCAGTAATTCCTATATGTCTTATTTTTCCCTGTTTTTTAGCCTCAAGCATACATTCATACATACCTGTACCGTCACCTGGTGCAAATACTTTGTCTGCACAGTGGAACTGATAAATATCCACATAATCTGTTTTTAAAAGCTCCAGAGAAGTTTCAAGCTGCTTCCAAAAGTCATCGGGAGTCTTTGACATTGTTTTAGTTGCTATGTAATAGCTGTCCCTTGAATAATTTTCAAAGGCAAGCCCGATTTTTTCTTCGCTGTCACTGTAAGCCCTTGCCGTATCAAAAAACTTCATACCGCCCTCATAGGCTTTCCTCAGTATTTTAACGGCATCTTCTTTGTTTCTTCTCTGAACAGGAAGAGCACCAAAGGCATTCTGACAAACCTTTATGCCTGTACTTCCCAGTGTTATTTCTTTCATATTTTTTTCCTCCTGTGATACAAATATATTTTTCTTTATATCTCACTATAAAAAACAACCGATTTTAAGCTTTCTGTAAAGAGCGGTAAAGGATTTCCATTCCTTACTCCTCACTCTCTTTCCCCTTTACTGTGCTGTATTCTGTAACAAACCATAAGCACAAGTCTCAGGGGAGCAAGTCCCGATAAAACTGAAACAATTTTTTCAGTAAAGCCTGGTATAATAACCATCTTTTTTCTGAACATTCCTTTAAGTGCAATTCTGCTTGCTTCCATACTGTTAAGTGGTTTTAACGAAAAAGAAACCCCTGCCCTTTCATTAAACCCAGTATCAACGGGACCTGGGCAGAACACAGATATTCTCACCTTTGACCGCCTTACTCTCAGTTCTTCGTTTATGGCAGTTGTCAGCTTATAAACATATGCTTTTGTAGCATAATAAGTTGCCATAAGAGGTCCCGAGCCAAAGGCGGCAAGCGAAGATACATTAAGTATATACCCTCTGTTTTTCTTTACAAAATCCCTTAAATACAGCTTTGTAAGTATATGGAGAGCACTTATATTCAGGTCTATCATATTCAGCTCCCTGTGCAGACTTGTATAATAAAATTCTCCCCACTCTCCGTAGCCTGCATTGTTTATAAGTATATCAACATTTCCTGTCATACCATGAAGCTTATAGCAGTTTTTCCTTATGCTTAAATCCATTGGTATAACCCTTACATTTGTGTTAAGCTTATTTGCCAGTTTTTTAAGCTTCTCCTCATTTCTTGCCACAAGTATAAGGTCATACCCTTTTTCGGCAAGGAGTATCGCCATATCTCTGCCCATACCACCGCTTGCACCTGTTATTAAAGCCGTTGCCATTAAAATACCTCCTTAATATAGTCCAGCAGTATATCCTTATTATTCTTATGAGGCTCCCTCATTACATAGTCAAGAGCCTTATTTAAAGCCTCTCCCACAAGCTTCCCCTTTATACCTGTTTCAATCATATCATTTCCCGAAAGGGCAAGGTCTTTGAGAGAACAGCAGTCATTTTTTACATCTTCAAGCATATTAAAATATTTTTCGCTGTCACAGTTTTTAACTGCACACATAACCTCAATAACTTTTTTTACATTTTCTCCCGTAAGACTTACAAGCTTTCTCATTGAATACAGATCGGTAATTTCATAGTCTGTATATTTTGATATAAGAGTAACCGCCGCCATACTTTTATTGTCTGTTCTGAGCCTTTTCATTATTTTTTTTACATTGACCCAATCTATGCCGTAAAAAATATATGCAAGTCTTACAACTATATCGCTGCTTAAACCGTTTATTTTACCATAATCAAATTTTTTACCAAGTATTTCAGGCAGAAAATGCTCTGTCATTCCTGAATTTAAAAGTATATCAAGTCTTTCATTGTGGTCTGACAATATAAGCCTGAAAAATTCCTCTCTTATTCTTTCAATACTTATATTTTCAATTAAATCGGCATTTTCCTTAAGAGCATTAAGTGTATTTTCTTCAATTGCAAAATCAAGCTGTGCAGAAAATCTCACAGCTCGCATCATTCTCAAAGCATCTTCCTGAAATCTCTTTGCAGGCTCTCCAACACCTCTTATGACCTTTTTTTTAATATCCTCAATGCCGCCAAAAAGATCAACATATCCCTTTACATCATTGTAGGCTATTGCGTTTATTGTAAAGTCACGCCTTGACAGATCTCCTGACAGCCTGTCTGTAAATATAACCTCCTCAGGATGCCTGTTGTCCTTGTATTCCCCGTCAATTCTGTAGGTTGTTATTTCAAAACCTGTTTTGTCAATAATTACAGTAACTGTGCCATGCTGTATGCCTGTGTCTACAGTATGAGAAAATATTTTCTTCACCTCTTCAGGCAGTGCAGACGTAGTTATATCATAGTCGTGAGGTTCTTTTCCCATAAGGTAATCTCTTACACACCCTCCTACTATATAACCTTCATATCCGTTTTTATATAATTCATTTAAAATATATTTTACATTTTTCGGAAGCTTCATAACCAAACTCCTTTTTCATTATTAATTTAATCTTAACATATTTATCAAATAATATCAATCAGCACTTGATAAATTCCCTGAAAATGCGTATAATTAAATTTATAAAAAACAAATATAATCTTAATAAGAAACAGATAAATTTTTGCATAAACGATCAATCATATATTTTCCAAAATATATTTGAATATTTAAAATAAATCAGGAGGTGTTTATATGGCAAAAGTATTAGTTGTAGATGACGAAGCAAGTATTGTAAATATTATATCATATAATCTGAAGAAAGAAGGTTATGATGTCATTACGGCAGAAGACGGAGAAGCAGGACTTGAACTTGCAATGAATGAAAACCCGGACCTTATACTCCTTGACATAATGATGCCCAAAATGGACGGATATGAAGTGTGCCGCAAAATAAGAGAAAAAAGCAATGTCCCTATTATTATGCTCACAGCAAGAGCAGATGAGGTAGATAAGGTCATAGGCCTTGAAATGGGTGCCGATGACTATGTTACAAAGCCTTTCGGCAACAGGGAACTTATTGCAAGAGTAAAAGCACATTTGAGGAGAAGCACAGCTAAGGATGCTCCGACAGAACAAGGCAATGTTCAGACATTCGGAGATTTGACAATAGACTTTGACCGTTACGAAGTTACAAAAAGAGGTGAAGTTATTAACCTTACAATGAGAGAATTTGAACTTCTCACTTTCCTCGCAACTCAGAAAAGCCAGATATTCAACAGAGAAACCCTTCTTGAAAAAGTATGGGGATATGAATATTTCGGCGATGTAAGAGCAGTAGATGTAACTATAAGACGTTTAAGAGAAAAAATTGAAGATGATCCGGGAAAACCCAGATATGTAATAACAAAAAGAGGAATAGGCTACTATTTCAGTTCATAATAAATCAGCAGAGGACAAAATATGAAAAGTATTCGTTGGCGGCTTGTATTTATGTATCTGTCCCTTGTGTTTATAGTTATGATACTTACAGGTACATTTATCATAGTCAGCACAGAAAAAAGAGAACAAACCAAGGCATCAGAAGAAATGCGTCAGTGTGCCGTATATGTTGAAGAACAGGTTATTGAGCAATATGACAGCAGATATTTTCAGGACAGCCTTGTCAATCTTTCAATAGTAAGCTCCACTATAAGAAATATGAGCGTTCAGATTCTGAATTCAGAGGGCGAAACAATTGCAAGCTCCACTGCTTCAGATAATTCAGGCTTTCAGCACTATTCAAACTCAGCAATCATATCTGCATTAAACGGAAACGAAAGTTTTCTTACAAACAGCAAAATTACAGATTCATTAGGACAGGAAAAGACAGTTATGAGCTATTCTTATCCCTGCAAAGATGATGATAATAATGTAGAGTATATTGTTTATGTTCAGATGGATTCAGAAGCTATTGAAGAAACCATTTCACAAACTGCAAGAACAATACTTGTAGCCGTAGTTTTGGCACTTATAATCACTGCAATACTGGGACTTCTTTTCGCAAACACAATTACAGCCCCTATTGCAGTACTTACAAAAAACGCAAACCTTATGGCAAAAGGCCGACTTGACCAGAAAGTTACAGTAAAGGGCAATGACGAAATAGGTCAGCTTACAAGAAGCTTTAATATAATGGCAAAGGAACTTAAAAAGACAATCCAGGAAAGTGAGGAACAGCGAAACAAGCTCGAAATTGTTCTTCATAATATGACAGACGGTATACTTGCCTTCGATGAGAACGGTCAGCTTATACATATAAACCGTTCTTCATACGATATGTTAGATATAGACGATGTCAACATTTCTCTTGAATGGCTCCTTGATATGCTTAACATAAGCCTGTCGGACATTAAGCAGGGGGCAGTAAAGGAACTTGTTGTAAACGGCAAAGATGACAAGTACATTTCCGTTGCTATTATGCCCTACACTTTAAAAAAGAAAAAGAGAAAAGAAAAACCTGTCGGCATAATAGTCATACTTCACGACATTACAAAATACAGACAGCTTGATGATATGCGTCAGGAATTTGTTGCAAACGTAAGCCACGAAATAGGCACTCCCCTTACAACAATAAAAGGTTATGCAGAGCTTCTCCTTGACGGTGCAATTGACGATAAGCCTGTTGCAATGGAATTTCTTAAAGAAATAAATATAGCAGCAGACAGAATGAAGCTTTTAAGAGATGATCTTCTTGACCTTTCACGTTTTGACACAAAGGTAAACAAACTCAATATGGAAGATGTAAACCTTGTATCCCTTGTTTCGGGCTGCTGCCGTCAAAATCTTATTGTTGCAGAAAACAAGAACCAGAATATTGTTTTTAATCCCCCTGACAAACCTATGTTCATATATGCCGACCCCGGCAGAATAAATCAGGTAATAACAAATATAATGTCAAATGCCATGAAATACAGTGACAAAGGTGCAACTATAAATATAAGGCTCAAGGAAACAGAAAAATACTATCATCTTGAAATCGAAGATAACGGTATTGGTATGCCTAAAGAAGCCCTTGACAGAATATTTGACAGATTTTACAGAGTTGACAAGGCACGAAGCAGAGCTATGGGCGGCAATGGTCTGGGGCTTGCAATTGTTAAAGAAATTATGGATGCCCATAACGGAAGTATAAAGGTTTACAGTACTCTCGGAGAAGGCACAACCATGATTCTTATATTCCCTAAAAGCGAACTTGCAGACTATATAGTTGAACATTAAAGGGTGAAATAATATTCTTTTAAAAAAAACTCCCCAAAAATACCATTTGCTTCCTTTTTGACAACAACTGCTTCCAAAACAACAAATAAAATTTGTTGTTTTGGAAATGTTGATAAAAACAGTTTAAAGTCGGATTTCTGACCTTTTTGTAATAAAAACTTGTACAATTTCTATAAAAAACACAAAAAATCCTTTGACTTTTATTGTTAAATATGTTATCCTTGTATAGAAAAATAAAACTAATGTTTTATTTTTATTAGCAGTTGGTAATAAAGTATTACCCACTGAAACAATTTATTTTTTTATTTTTAGGAGGAACTGTTAAATGATGCAAGGAACAGTTAAGTGGTTTAATGCAGAGAAAGGATTCGGTTTTATTTCTGCTGAAAGCGGTAACGATGTATTCGTTCATTTTTCTGCTATTCAGTCTGATGGCTACAGGACATTAGAAGAAGGTCAGAAGGTTGAATTTGAGGTTGTTGACGGTGCAAAGGGACCTCAGGCCGCAAATGTAGTTCGTTTATAATCATTAAGTAAATATTTTAACTTTAACATAGATTTTTATATTTTTATAGATTTTTATATTAGTTTTTATTTTATTTTGGTTATAACATATCATAACTGTCTTCGGACAGCAAAAAGAGGCGGTGACTTCTAAAAGTCACCGCCTTTAAACTTATTATATTATTTTACACTTGCCTTAAGTTCTCTTCCCTCATAATCAATGTATATAACACTGTCAGGTTCAAGATCATTTGCAATTATCATTCTGCCCGCAAGAGTTTCCACCTTAGACTGAATAAATCTTCTAAGAGGTCTTGCACCATATACAGGGTCATAACCACTGTCAATTATATACTGCTTTGCACTTTCACTTACTTCAATTGAGATCTGCTTATGAGCAACTCTCTTATTAAGGTCATTAAGCATAAGATCAACAATTGCACCTATTTCAGTTTTAGCAAGAGGCTTATAGAATACGATTTCGTCAAGCCTGTTCAGAAATTCCGGTCTGAAACTTGTTTTAAGCAGATTGCTTACCTGTGACCTGGCTTCCTCGCTTATTGTATTGTCAGGCTGTATACCATCAAGTATAAAGTTAGAGCCTAAGTTAGATGTAAGTATAATTATCGTATTCTTAAAGTCCACAGTTCTTCCCTGTGAATCTGTAATACGTCCGTCATCAAGGACCTGCAAAAGCACATTGAACACATCAGGGTGAGCTTTTTCAATTTCATCAAAAAGAACAACTGAATAAGGCTTTCTTCTCACAGCCTCCGTAAGCTGACCGCCTTCCTCATAACCTACATATCCGGGAGGTGCTCCTATAAGTCTTGACACGCTGTATTTCTCCATATATTCAGACATATCAATTCTTACAATATTCTTTTCATCATCAAAAAGTGCTTCCGCAAGAGCCTTTGCAAGCTCTGTTTTACCAACACCTGTAGGTCCTAAAAACAGGAAAGAACCGATAGGTCTGTCAGGATCCTGAATACCTGCTCTTGAACGTATGATAGCCTCACATACTTTTTCAACGGCCTCATCCTGTCCGATAACTCTCTTATGAAGAATGTTGTCAAGGTTAAGAAGTTTCTGTCTTTCACCCTCAACAAGTTTTGATACAGGTATACCCGTCCATCTGCCAACAATTTTGGCAATTTCTTCTTCTGTTACCTTATCTCTAAGTATTTTATTCTCCCTTGAAGGAGTTTCGCCCTTGCTTTCTTCTGCTTCAAGCTGTTTCTGCAGTTCAGGCAGTTTACCGTATTTAAGCTTTGCAGCCTCATCAAGGTCATAATTTCTCTGAGCAATTTCTATCTGTTTTGTTACATCTTCTATCTGTTTTCTCAAATCCTGAACCTTGTTAATGTCTGCCATTTCATTTTCCCACTGGGCTTTCATGGCAGCAAACTCTGCTCTGTACTCTGCAAGTTCTTTCTGCACATGTTCAAGCTGTTCTTTTGAAAGCTTGTCATCTTCCTTTTTAAGAGCAGCTTCTTCAATTTCATGCTGCATTATCTTTCTTGAAATTTCATCAAGCTCTGTAGGCATTGAATTCATTTCAGTCTTTATTGTGGCACAAGCCTCATCTACAAGGTCAATAGCCTTATCAGGTAAAAATCTGTCTGTTATATATCTGTTTGAAAGTGTCGCAGCTGCAATAAGTGCCTGATCCTGGATTTTAACACCGTGATATACTTCATATCTTTCCTTAAGACCTCTTAATATAGATATGGTATCCTCAACAGTAGGCTCATCAACCATTACAGGCTGGAAACGTCTTTCAAGGGCAGCATCTTTTTCAATATACTGTCTGTACTCATTAAGAGTAGTTGCACCTATACAGTGAAGCTCACCTCTTGCAAGCATAGGCTTTAAGAGGTTGCCTGCGTCCATTGCCCCCTGACCTTTGCCTGCTCCTACAATAGTGTGAAGCTCGTCAATAAACATTATTATCTTTCCCTCAGACTTTTTGACCTCCTGCAAAACGGCCTTTAATCTTTCCTCAAACTCACCCTGATACTTGGCACCTGCAATAAGAGCACCCATATCCAGTGAAAATATTCTTCTGTCCTTAATATTGTCAGGCACATCGCCCTTTACAATTCTCAGGGCAAGACCTTCTGCAATGGCAGTTTTACCAACACCGGGCTCACCAATAAGCACAGGATTGTTTTTAGTTTTTCTTGAAAGAATTCTTATAACATTTCTTATTTCTGAGTCCCTTCCAATAACAGGGTCAAGCTTACCCTTTTCGGCAAGTCCCACAAGATCCTGCCCATATTTATTTAATACATCATAAGTAGACTCTGGATTATCAGTTGTTACTCTTGTATTGCCTCTTACGCTTTTTAATGCTGTAAGGAATCTGTCCTTTGTAACATTAAATGTTTTAAAAATTTCCTTTACCTTATAATCAGGATTGTCAATAAGCCCCAGCATCAAATGCTCAACAGATGTATAGTCATCGCCCATTTTAGTTGCTGTTTTTTCAGCATCGGCAATAGCTCTGTCAAAATCCCCTGATACATATACCTTGCCCTGCTCCCTTGAACTTCCCCTTACCTTAGGCAAAGCATCTATAGCTTTTTTAACTGCAAGACCAAAATTGCCTATATCTATGCCCATTTTGATTAAAAGCTCAGCACATACACCGCCGTCCTGAGAAATCAGGGCATAGAGCAAATGCTCCTGCTCAATCTGCTGATTGCTGTTCTCCACAGCAAGAGTCTGAGCCAGCTGAATAGCTTCTAAAGATTTCTGTGTCATTTTGTTCATATTCATATACCATACCCCCTGTATTATTTTTTACTTCCATTTTTTAGACCACTCTACTACTCACAATACCCTTGTAGGGGCGATTATTAATCGCCCGCTCTCAAAATTCCTAATTCCTAACTCCTAACTCCCCACTCCTCACTCCTCACTCCTCATTCCTAACTCCTCACTCTCTCCTAAGCTATATTTCATACTCACACCCTCTGTAAAACTTAACATACTCTCTTT
>CAZGIC010000018.1:0-24224 GCA_964526435.1 uncultured Lachnospiraceae bacterium
TATACATCTAAGTTAAATGAATTAAAAGAGCTGCCGGAAAATATTTCCGACAGCTCTTTTAAAAAGAAACAAAAAATGAGAAAACTATTTTATTTGCCTTCAGCTAATTTTTTTCTCTTGGCTATAACTCTGTCCTGAACTTCACGGGGAGCTTCTTCAAAGCGGGTAAATTCCATTGAGAAATCTCCTCTGCCCTGGGTCATACTTCTTAAATCAGTAGCATATTTAATCATTTCGTAAGCGGGAACTTCAGCAGTAATATGCTGTTTGCCGTCCTTTGCTTCCATGCCTAAAATACGACCTCTTCTCTTATTTAAATCACCCATAATATCGCCTGTGTAGCTGTCGGGAACAACAACTTCAACAGTGTTTATAGGCTCCATAATTGCAGATTTTGCCTGTTCAAAAGCTTTTTTAAATGCACCGATTGCAGCCATTTTAAATGAAACTTCATTAGAGTCAACAGGGTGATATGAGCCGTCTACAAGTGTAGCCTTGATACCTACAACAGGATAACCTGCCAGAGGACCGGCCTTTACACATTCCTGTAAGCCTTTTTCAACAGCAGGGAAGTATTGCTTAGGTACGGCACCGCCAAAAATTTGCTCTTCAAATATATAAGGTGTTGTCATATCACCGCTTGGCTCGAATATCATTTCTACATCGCCGTACTGTCCGCCGCCGCCTGACTGCTTTTTATGCTTGTATCTGACTTGTTCCTTGCTCTTTATCATTTCTCTGTGAGGAATGATAGGGTCTGAAAGTTCTACTTCTATTTTATATTTATTCTTTAATTTATTTACAAATATGTCAATATGGGATTCGCCCATACCTGTAATAACAGACTGCTTTGTTTCCTTGTCAACTTTGAATGAAAGTGTTTTATCCTCTTCAAGCATTTTAGCAACTGCTCCTGCAAGTTTGTCCTCATCGCCTTTTGTTTTAGGAGTAATTCCCTTTGAAAGATATGGGGTAGGGAATTCAATAGGATTCAGTTGTACAGGTCTGTCTGCTGATGCAAGTGTATCGTTTGTGCTTGTGTTCTGGAGTTTTGCAACTGCACCTATGTCACCTGCATTAATTCTGTCAACTTCAAGCTGTTCCTTACCTCTTAAAACGTATACTTTGCCTATTTTTTCAGCAATATTTTTGTTTACGTTTTTAAGCATCATATCCTTTTTAATAACACCGCTGCATACTTTGAATATACTAAGGCGTCCTACATATGGGTCTGAAATTGTTTTGAATACAAAGGCAGAGGTAGGTTCTGACTCGTCACAGTTAATTTCAACTAAATCATCGGTTTTAGGATTAATAGCATCCATAATTGGTCTTACCTTGTTTGTAGGAGGCAGGAACTTGTTTATTGAGTTCATAAGTACTCTTATACCAAGAGTGTTAATAGCTGAACTTGAAACAACAGGTGTAACTGTTCCGTCAACTATACCAATATTAATGCCTTTAAGTATTTCATCTTCTGTAAAGCTTTCTTCTGCGAAAAACTTTTCCATTAATTCGTCATCGGTTTCGGCTACAGCCTCTTCTATCATGGCTCTGGTTTCTTCAACTTCATCTTCAAGACCTGCAGGCATATCACAAGGCTCTACAAGACCGTTTTCAAACTTTCTTGCTTTTCTTCTTATAGCATTTACAAAGCCTATGTATTTGCCGTCTTCATAGAATGGTACCTGAATAGGAGCTATGCTCTTGCCAAACTGCTGTTTAAGAGCTTCGCAAACCTCTACCCAGTTGGCGTTTTCATCATCCATACCATTTATAATTATCATTTTGGGAAGATTTGCTTCTGTTGCCATTTCCCATGCTTTTTCTGTGCCTACCTGTATGCCTGACTTACCGTCAACTACAATAAGTGCAAGGTCGGCAACGGCAAGGGCTTCCTTAACTTCGCCTGCAAAGTCAAAATATCCTGGTGTATCAATAAAATTGATCTTTTCATCAAGCCACTCAACGGGAATAATTGATGAACTAATGGAAACTTTTCTCTTGATTTCCTCTGCATCGTAATCACTTACCGTATTTCCTTCTTCAATTCTTCCAAATCTTTTAGAGCCACCGCTGACATGTAAACAAGCCTCTACAATAGTTGTTTTACCACATCCGCTGTGGCCAAGGACAGCTACATTTCTAATATGCTCTGCTGAATAATTTCTCATAAATAATCACCCCATATAATAAATTTATATATTTCAGACACAAATAATCTGAAATATTTTAATATAATTCAAGTCTTATAAATACCTATATTCTGCAAAATATATAAATTTCCTTTATAAATTTATGAAAATTTGTTAAATTGGTGATAATGCACAGAAAAATGGTTGTAAATATGTGCTAAATGCTTAAAGCATATCTGCAAATATCATATTGGAAATGTCTAATCCCTCTGCTGTGAGATAAAGTCTGTCTTTATTTATAATTATATAGTTACTGTATTTATTTATGACTGATTTATATTTGTCTAAGGGATCAATGCCAAATTCCTTTGAAAATTCTGAAATTGATATACCTTTTGTCATTCTTAAACCAAGAAACATAAATTCTGCCATAGCATCTTCTTTTGAAAGAATTTCCTCTTCGGTGATTGTTGTGCCCTCAATATAGGAATTAATATTTTCAGTATTTTTATATCTCACATTGTCAATAAGGCTTGCAGAACCAAGACCGAACCCTTTGTAATTACCTCTCTGCCAATAAACGGTATTATGGACAGATTCATATCCCGGAATGGCGAAGTTTGAAATTTCATACTGTCTGTAGCCTTTATCTGCAAGATATTTTATTGCACTGTGGTACATTTTTCTGTCTGTATCCTCATCAGGAAGATTTAAATCCATATTGAAAAAGGGTGTGCCTTCCTCGATAATAAGACTGTAGGCTGAAATGTGCTTTGGCTTAAGAGCGGTAACATTTTCAAGGGTTTCAAGCCACATTTCAAATGTCTGATCGGGCAGTGAAAACATAAGGTCAGTATTTATGTTGTCAAAATATTTTGATGTGAGATAATAATTTTCTATAAATTCTTCTCTTGTGTGTATTCTTCCTAAAGTTTTAAGAAGGTTGTTCTGCCATGCCTGAAGTCCCATACTTATTCTGTTTATGCCGTTTTGTTTATATGTTTTGAGCTTATTTTCCGTAAGTGTGCCCGGATTAGCTTCTATTGTGATTTCTGCATTTTTTGAAATGTTAAATTTCCCCAGTGACTGCATAATTTCAGTAATTATGCTGCTATCAATAAAGGAAGGGGTACCTCCTCCGATAAAAATGCTTTTGACCGTATCACTACAGTCAAAAGCATTGATCTCTTTAAGCAACGCATCTTTGTAAGCGTTGGTATATTCACTTTTTGGAAAACTAAGAAAATCACAATATTTACATTTGCTTTTACAAAATGGAATGTGAATATATAATGAAATCATATTGTTTCCTCTTACTCTTCATCTAATTTGAGAACACTCATAAATGCAGCCTGTGGTACTTCTACACTGCCGATCTGACGCATTCTCTTCTTACCTTCCTTCTGTTTTTCAAGAAGCTTTTTCTTTCTTGTAATATCACCGCCGTAGCATTTTGCGAGAACATCTTTTCTTACAGCTGATATTGTTTCTCTTGCTATAATTTTGTTGCCTATAGCTGCCTGTATAGGGATTTCAAACTGATGTCTTGGTATTTCCTTTTTAAGTTTTTCTGCCATTTTTCTTCCCTTTTCCTGAGCTGAATCCTCATGGACAATAAAGCTTAATGCATCGACAACCTCTCTGTTTACAAGCATATCAAGTTTGACAAGGCGGCTTTCCTCGTAGCCTATAAGTTCATAGTCAAAGGAAGCATAACCTCTTGAACGAGACTTGAGAACATCAAAAAAGTCATATATGATTTCATTAAGAGGGAGTTTATAAGTAAGCACAGCCCTTTTTTCTTCGATGTACTCCATACCTTCGTATTCTCCTCTTCTCTGCTGACAAAGTTCCATTATAGTACCTATATATTCGCTTGGAAGTATAATTTCAGCTCTTACTATAGGTTCTTCCATTTTTAATATTGTTGTAGGGTCAGGCAGATCTGATGGATTTGACAAATCCATGACCGTTCCGTCTGTTAAGTACACTTTGTATATAACTGAAGGGGCTGTTGTTACAAGATCAAGATTATATTCTCTTTCAAGTCTTTCCTGTACAATTTCAAGGTGAAGAAGTCCAAGAAAACCGCATCTGAAACCAAAGCCGAGAGCAACGGATGTTTCTGCCTCGAAATTAAGAGCGGCATCGTTGAGCTGGAGTTTTTCAAGGGCATCTCTTAAATCACCGTATTTTGCTCCGTCAGCAGGGAAAATACCGCAGTAAACCATTGAATTTACCTTTTTATAACCGGGAAGGGGTTCTGCAACGGGATTTCTGGCATCTGTTACAGTATCGCCTATATGTGTATCCTTTACATTTTTTATACTTGCTGTAAGATAACCAACATCTCCTGCTTTAAGTTCGTCTACAGGTATATATTGTCCCGGACCGAAAACGCCCACTTCAACAACATCAAATTCTTTGTTTGTTGCCATAAATCTGACTTTTGTTCCCTTTTTGAGTTTTCCGTCAAATACACGCATAAACACAATTACACCCTTGTAACTGTCATAAAAGCTGTCAAATATAAGTGCTTTTAAAGGTGCGTTTTCATCTCCTGATGGGGCAGGAAGGTCTTTTATTATTTTGTCAAATACTTCATCAATATTTATATTTGCTTTTGCAGAAATAAGTGGTGCCTCGCTTGTGTCAAGTCCGATAATATCTTCTATTTCTGCTTTTACTCTTTCAGGATCAGCACTGGGAAGATCTATTTTATTAATAACAGGCAATATTTCAAGGTCATTGTCAAGAGCAAGATATACATTTGCAAGAGTCTGTGCTTCAACACCCTGAGCGGCATCAACTACAAGGACAGCTCCGTCGCAGGCTGCAAGGCTTCTTGAAACCTCGTAATTAAAGTCAACGTGACCCGGCGTATCTATAAGATTTAATGTATACTCTTCACCCTCGGGTGTTTTGTAAATAAGTCGTACAGCCTGTGCTTTTATGGTAATTCCTCTTTCTCTTTCCAGATCCATATTGTCAAGAACCTGCTCCTGCATTTCTCTTTCTGTAAGCAGTCCCGACTGTTGTATAAGTCTGTCGGCTAGTGTGGACTTTCCATGGTCAATATGGGCAATTATACTGAAATTTCTTATTTTAGACTGTCTGTCTGAACTCATATTCAAATTCTCCTTAATTATATTTATTTCTGTATGTTGATATTCAAATTTATGAATTTAAGTTATATGCAGGTATTGAATGTTTCTGCAATATATATGTTGACTGTTATTTTTTACATTGCCATTAGTATAACATATTTTGACTGGATTTAAAAGATTTATTTGAATAAAAACATAAATTAAGAGGCTTTGGAAAACAGAATATTTACATGTATATGAAATAGAACAGTGTTGGGAATAAGTTAAGCTTGTGATTAACATTTGCGGTAAAAAGTTTTAAATTATAAATTGTGCATTGTGAATTATAATAGAAATTTAATCATTTACTTTCACGGGCTAAAGTGTTATAATTACAATATCCTGTAAATTTAAAAGTTTCTGAGGTGGAATTATGATAGATAAAATTGCAAATGATAATGAAATAAGGGATTTGTTTGAAGCAATACTTACACTTGAAAGTATAGACGACTGTTACAAGTTTTTTGAGGATATATGTACTATTAAGGAAATGCAGTCTATAGCTCAAAGACTTGCCGTTGCAAAAATGCTTAAGGATGGGGAAACATATCAGGCTATTGTAAGCGCTACAGGCGCATCCACTGCAACTATAAGCAGGGTAAACCGCTGTCTTAATTATGGGGACGGAGGATATAATATTGTACTTAAAAGATTGGAGAAGAAATAATGAGTATACAGGAAAAGATAAATACTTTAAATGATATGCAGAAACAGGCGGTCCTTACTACAGAAGGACCACTTTTACTGCTGGCAGGTGCCGGTTCAGGAAAGACAAGAGTGCTTACACACAGAATTGCTTATCTTATTGACAAGGGAGTCAGACCTTTTAATATTCTTGCTATTACATTTACAAACAAGGCGGCGAGAGAAATGAAGGAAAGGGTTGCCGCAATTACTCCGCAGGGAGATGAAGTGTGGGTGAGTACATTCCACTCTACCTGTGTGAGAATACTTAGAAGGGAAATCGACAAAATAGGATACAGCAATAAGTTTTCAATATATGATGCTGATGACAGTGAAAGACTTATAAAAGATATACTTAAGGAAAATAATATAAGTGATAAGGTTTATCCTCCTAAAATGATAATGTCTGTAATAGGCGGACAGAAGGATCAGATGATAGGGCCTGTTGATTATATGAAAACTGTAGAAAAGGATTTCAGAATGAGAAAGGTTGCTGATGTCTATGCAATGTATCAGAATCGTTTACAGGAAAACAATGCTCTGGATTTTGATGACCTTATATTTAAGACTGTGGAACTTTTTAAGAAAAGACCTGATATCCTTGACAAGTATCAGGAAAGATTCAGATACATAATGGTTGATGAATACCAGGACACAAACGGCTCCCAGTATCAGCTTATTAAGCTCCTTGCTTCAAAATACAACAACTTGTGTGTTGTGGGAGATGACGACCAGAGTATTTACGGGTGGAGAGGTGCTGATATAAGAAATATACTTGATTTTGAAAAGGATTTTAAAAATACCGTAGTTATTAAACTTGAGCAGAATTACCGTTCTACGGGACTTATACTTGAATCTGCCAATGCTGTTATAAAAAATAACAGAACAAGAAAAGCAAAAGCTCTCTGGACTGAAGCAGGAGATGGGGCAAAGCTTAAATTTCATAATGCGTCAGGTGACAGAGAGGAAGCAAAGTTTATATGTGATACTATAGACAAGGGTGTTATGGATGGTAAAAAATATGGCGATTTTGCTATACTTTACAGAAACAATGCTCTTTCAAGAGTTATAGAAGAACAGCTTGTTAAGGCAGGTATTCCTTACAGACTTTTCGGGGGAACACGTTTCTATGACAGAAAAGAGATTAAGGATATAATGTGTTATTTAAAAGTTCTCAATAATCCAAATGATGATATTGCAATAAAGAGAATTATAAATGTGCCGAAACGTTCAATAGGAGATACGACTGTTGCAAAAATTTCGGAATATGCTCTTGAAAATCATTTGAGTTTTTATATGGCTCTGTGTGGTTATGAAAACATAGAGGGCTTAAGTTCAAGAACTAAAGCTTCCCTTGAGAAATTTATTTCTCTTATTAATGATTTTAATATTGATGCTGAGGAAATGGCTGTGGCAGATCTGATTGAAAAGATTGTTGATGAAACAGGATATAAGGCTGAACTTGAGGCTGTAAATACAGATGAGTCCAAAGGCAGACTTGAAAATATAGGTGAACTTGTAAACAAAGCTGCTGAATTTGAGGAAAACAATGAAGGTGCGGATCTGGCTCAATTTCTTGAAGAGGTTGCTCTTGTTGCTGATGTTGACGGCTTTACAGAGGGTGATGATACTATTGTACTTATGACATTACATTCTTCAAAGGGACTGGAATTTGATACGGTATTTATTGCAGGATTTGAAGAAAGCATATTCCCCGGATTCAGGGCAATGCAGGATGGAACCGGAACGGAAATGGAAGAGGAAAGACGTCTTTGTTATGTTGGAATTACAAGGGCTAAAAAGGAACTTTATCTTACTGCCGCAAAAAACAGAATGCAGCACGGACAGAGAGTTTACAATATGCCGTCAAGATTTTTAAAAGAGATACCTTCAAAGTATATTGAACGTACTGAAGACGGACTTACAGTGAGAAAGGCTGAAGGCGGTTTCGGAACTGAAAGTGTAAAACGTGTAAGTCCGTTTCCTAAGATGATTAATCCCCATAAAATGCCTGAGCCTAAAAATGTTACTCCTGATTATACTGTAGGGGATACAGTTAAGCATATTAAATTTGGCATAGGTCAGGTTACAGATATGGCTCCGGCCGGAGCAGATTATGAAGTAACTGTGGATTTTCGTAATGTGGGGACTAAAAAACTAATGAGTAAATTTGCTAATTTAAAGAAAATTTAAGGTGATTGTATGGATAATATAGTATTAATAGGTATGCCCGGAGCAGGCAAAAGTACTATAGGTGTTGTGCTTGCAAAAAGTATGGGTTTTAAATTTATAGATTCAGACCTTCTTATTCAGGAGAGAGAAGGTAAACTTCTTCATGAAATCATATCACAGTCAGGTGATGAGGGCTTTAGAAAAATTGAAAATGATGTAAACTCATCAATAGATGTGACAAATGCTGTTATTGCTACAGGGGGCAGCGTAGTGTACGGCAAAGAGGCAATGGAACATTTGAAAAAAATCGGTACGGTTGTCTACTTAAAGCATAATTATGATGAAATTGAAAAAAGACTTGGAGATTTGGGGAAGAGAGGAGTTACAATAAAAAGAGGACAGACTCTTGCAGATTTGTACAATGAAAGAACTCCGCTTTATGAAAAATATGCTGACATTGTTATTGATTGTGATAATAAATATATAAAAAGTGTTGTAAGAGAAATAAAAAACAAATTTGTTAAGCAGTAAATTGAGTTAAAAGGAGAAAAACGGTTTTGTTTGAGCTATTAAACAAAAAACAGCTGATATATAAAAATATAAGATTAATATATAAATAATATTCATATATTCGGCATTAACCTTTTAAGGCTTAATTTATTTATTGCATTTTTTAATGGTATAATATATAATAAAAATAAGGTAAATATATTATAATAATGCGTTGTATCCTGAAAGAGCTGAGGATATTCTCTGTCCTTTGCTTATGGGAGCAGCAGCAAGGAGGATTTACAATGACTAAACAGAGAGAAAGAACACGAAGTTTAGTGGAAATGGCACTGTTTGTGGCAATTATAGTTATTTTGTCTATTACACCATTAGGCTATATTCCATTAGTATTTATGAATGCAACAACAGTTCACATTCCTGTAATTGTAGCAGGAATTGTGCTGGGCTGGAAAAAAGGAGCTTTTTGTGGTTTTGTGTTCGGACTTACAAGCTTTTTAAATGCTACATTTAAGCCTATAGTTACATCTTTTTTATTTTCGCCTTTAATAGCTCCCGGTAACTTGCTGAGTCTTGTTATTGCTTTTGTACCCAGAATATTGATAGGTATTGTTGCTTATTTCGTTTTTAAAGCACTGTTTAAAGCAACGGGCAAAAAATCTCTTTCAATGTTTATTGCAGGGGTGGCCGGTTCAATGACAAACACTATTCTTGTTATGGGTATGGCTTACATATTTTTTGCAAAGCCCTATGCAGCAGCAACAGATATAGCGGTTGAAGGTGTTTTAAAGGCTGTTTGCGGAGTAATGGTTATAAACGGTATTCCTGAAGCTATAATTGCAGGCTTAATTGCATCGGCGGTATGCACTGCTTTAATGTCAGCTTTCAGGAACAGATTTAATTGATTTGGAGAATATTATGATTTTAGCAATAGATATTGGAAATACACATATAGTTTTAGGCGGAATAACAGAGGGAAGTGTTGATTTTATGGCAAGAATTTCAACTGACCGTATAAAAACAGAAGATGAGTACGGTGTTGAAATTATGAATATACTTAAGCTTTACAATATAGACAGAAATGAAATTGAAGGCGGTATAATATCCTCTGTTGTCCCGGGCGTTTTAAATTGTGTTAAACAGGCTGTTAAGCTTGTTATAGGCAGTGAGCCTCTTGTAGTTGGCCCCGGTATAAAAACGGGACTTAATATACTTATGGATAATCCTGCATCTGTAGGAAGTGACCGAATAGCATCTGCTGTAGCAGCCCTTGATGAAATGCAGCCTCCTGTTATAATTGTGGATATGGGTACGGCAACAACAATTGATGTTGTTGATAAAAATAAGAATTATATCGGCGGGGCTATTATGCCGGGAGTTGAAATAAGTCTGCAGGCACTTGCGGCAAGGACTGCACAGCTTCCTTCAATAGGGCTTGAAAAACCAAAGAAAGTAATAGGCAAAAATACTATCGATTGTATGAAAAGCGGTGTATTGTTTGGTGCGGCAGGCATGATTGATGGCTGTGTGGAAAGAATCAAGGAAGAACTTGGAGAAGAATGTAATGTAATAATTACAGGGGGATTAGGAAAGCATTTTGCTGAAATATGCAAAGGGGATTATATCTATAATGAGGAGCTTTTACTTAAGGGACTGTATATTATTTATGGTAAGAACCGATAGGGGGAAGTATTTATGGATGCTGTAAATGAGGCTGTAAAATTAGCTGATGAAATAGCGGATATAATTAAAAACAGTCATATTTATAAAGAGTACATGGTTGCTCTTGCAAATGTTAAAAATGATGAGAATACAATTGAGAAAATAAAACAATTTAAATCAAAGCATCTGGAATATGCAAAGGAAAGAATAAATGGGACTGAGGATTTTGACAAGGAAAAGTATATTTCTCAGGAACTTTTCAAAATTCTTTTAAATGAGAATGCTAAAATATATTTAAAAAATGAAGAAGAACTTATTAGTCTTATTGCCGAGATATATTCAAGAGTAGCTGAAAAATGTTATTTGAATTTGTTTATTTAGGTGAGTTTTATGGAATGTTATTTGAAGTCGGGAAGTGCCAATATATATTATGAAATATTTGGAGAAGAAAACAGTGAGCCGTTGATTTTGCTTCACGGCAACGGAGAAAGCGGAAGAAGTTTTAAAAATCTTATACCTCTTCTCTCAGACAAATATAAGGTTATTGCAATTGACAGCAGAGGTCATGGCAAATCGGAATTTGGCAGCGGTCAGCTTTCATTGGGGACAATGGCTGTGGATGTTGTAAATGTTATTGAAGCACTTGGACTTGATAAGGTTAATATTGTTGGTTTCAGTGACGGAGCAAATATTGCAATGCTTGTTTCTATTAAGAACAGTGAACTTATAAATAAGGTTGTTCTTATTGGAGGTAATTATAATTTTTGGGGACTCAGAACTTCAGCTGCTCTTATGATTGCATTTGGTTATTATTGCAGTAAATGGGGCGGAGTTATAGACAGCAGAAACAGGTTTAATAAGGAATATTTTTCCCTTATGTTCAAAGAGCCTAATTTAAAAAAGGATGCCCTTAAATATATTAAAGCATCTGCTCTTGTCATTAACGGTGACAGGGATATGATAAAGACAAAACATGCAAAGGATATTGCAAATACAATTCCAAAGGGGCAGTTAAAGATAGTGAAAGGTGATCACTTTTGGGTGTATAGAAATCCTCAGGAAGCGGCAAAGGTTATAAAGGAATTTATAGGATAAGCAAAAGCAGAGATTATTCAGTTATGAAAAATCTCTGCTTATTTATTTGCTATTAATATGGTAATTATAATCAAAAATTTAGCTGTATGTGGCAGTTTTTGTTTCTGCGTCCCAGTCAACATTTACACCTAAGGCATTGCCCAAAGCTCTGAAAGGTATAAACATTCTGCCGTCTTTTATTTCTGCTTCGGCACCGTTATCCATTGTCTGTTTTACGCCGTTTATGGTCATTACATTGCTTCCGGATGTAAATGTTATGATGTTGTCATTTGCATTTATTGTAACTGTTTTTGATACAGCATCCCACTGTACAGCATTTGCACTGTCTGCATCATCAATATTACCTTCACTTATGGCTAGAACAACAAAGCGTAAAGGAACCATTGTAGAGTTGCTTGAAATCTGTATGTATGGAGCAATATCCATTGATTTGGTACTGCCGTTTATTTCAACATCTGTACTGCCTATAGATACTTTAACTGTATTTGATGTTACGGACACTGTAGTTTCTTCTGTTTTCTCATGGGCAGTTAAATTTGATGTTTCTTCTGTCGTGGTTTCTGTAGTTTCTGTCGTTGTATATCCGTTTACAGTAAGGCTTGATGCACCGGCACCGCTGCTGCCTCCTGAATGTTTTTTTGTTGTTGTTTCAGTTGAAGTTTCTGTAGTTGCCTGTGTTGAAGCATCTGTAGAAATTTCGGTTGAAGATTCTGTAGTTGTCTGTGTTAAAGCATCTGTAGATGTTTCGGTTGAAGTTTCTGTAGTTTCCTCAGTTGAGGTATCTGTTGAAGATGCTGATGAATCTTTTATGATAGTAAATTCCGTATCGATCTTTTCCATTGTGTCAGTTCTGTAGGTGTTTATTGTGAACCTGTTATCAGAGACATCAATCATAGAGAATGTTGGCACATCTTCCTGCCATCTTGCTGCAATATATGCCTGCTGGTGTTCAACAAGGTCATAATACTTGCTGCCTGATGCAGAATTTGCAGTTAAGTAAAGTATACCGTCCGGATTTATAACTACATCTTCTGTTGATGTAATGTGATCGGCATCCTCTATTGAAGTCAGATAGTTGTTGTATGTGGAGTCAATTTCTTTTTCACCGTCAATGTAAAGGTCATAATCGTCCTGGCTTATGAAATTGCTTTCGTCCATTGTTCCGCCTTTCATTATGTATGAACGGCTGTATGTATGGTCATGTCCGGTAAGAACTACATCAATATTATTCTCTTCAAGTATAGGAATAAGACCATATCTTAATTCAAGAATTTCCGGCTCGTTTGAATGTTCACCTGAACCGTAAATATCCTGATGAAGTGTTACTATTCTCCAGGAAGTATCAGGATATTCATTACAGACATCCTCTATAAATGAACCATGTTCTGCAACATTTGTGTTGTTTGTATTGATCATAATGAATAATACATTGCCATATGTGAAATAGTAATCGCCGCCTGCATATGTAGAACCTATATCACTTGCATTTGGATTATTAAAGTGATATGTGTAATTTGTACTTAAAGCGTCATGGTTTCCTATTGTTGTGGCAACAGGTATTTTTTTCAGAAGTTCCGGAGAAAGATAGCCTGTATATTCAATCTCATTTTCTGTATATGTAGCGTGACTTGAATCTGAGTTACTCTTATCTCTTGTCTGAATCTGATCTCCGGCAGATACCATAAAGCTAAGCTCAGGATTTAACTCATAGGCTTTTTCAACTGTGTTGTTCCAGTTAAAGCTGTCATTTCTTACTGAACGATCCTGACCTAATTCGCTTGATTCTCCTGTGGGAATGTTCTCATTTGATGAGCCTATCTGGGGATCACCGAAGAATACAAAGCTGAAACTGTCTGTTGAATCAGCTGATGTATATTCAACAGGTTCTGTCCATTCACCGTCAACTGTATAGGAATAGTAATAGGTTGTACCGGGTTCTATGCCTTCAACAGTTACTTTGTTGCTGTAATATCCGAGAACAGCGTTGCTTTGAGTTACTATTTGTGCTCCCGCAGGAGATAAGGTATCATCTTCATACCATCTGAATTCAGGTGTTTCTGAACTGTCCTTTGAATACCAGGCAAAGTTAAGTTGGGTTTCATCTGCACCGGGAGTAAGTGAAATTTTCTCCCAATTGTTTTTCTCTGTTTCCCATTTTTCGCACCATTCTTCCCAGGCTCCGTTCTGAGCAGCCTCAGTGTAAGGTGCTTCTGTCCAGCCATCGTTATCAGCCGCCCACACTATGGTGGTAAATAACAATACAGCTGAAAGGGCTAATGAAATTTTTCTTCTCATTTTTCTTCTCCTTTTGTTTATTATAAAATTAGTTTATACAATAAATAATTATAAGGATTAAACAGGATATATCTATCTGATTTATGTAAAATTTTCTGATAGTTTCGGTAAAGTGTGTTGACTTTGTATTATTTGTAATTATAATAAGACTGGAAATAAATTTATGTTAAAAGTAAAGGTGAAAGAAATATAAGGGAAAGGAAATGATACAGGCACATTCTTTCACTATAATTTGTTTGTATCTTATTAAACAGTATGTATAAGAAAGTATCGGTGGCAGTTATTATTATTCTTATTATAGCTGCAATAGTTAAATTAAATGATATTGAGTTTACACCGCTTGTAAACAGTGAGGGAAAAACTTATGCAAAGGCAGAGGTTACGCAGGTTGTTAAGGATAATTTGATTGAGGATGGGACAAGAGTCGGGCAGCAGGACGTTATTGTAAAAATTTTAAGCGGGGAATACAAAGGTGAAGAATTTGAAGCTAAAAGCAATTCTGCTTATTTGTATGGAGCTGACTGTGTGCCGGGAATGAAGGTAATGGTAAGCATAAATGAACATAATGGCAATTATACTGTCAATGTGGCAGGATATTACAGAGCTTTTCCGATTTATATGATAATAGCTATGTTTTTCCTGAGTATTTATGCTATAGGAGGTAAAAAAGGCATACTTTCAATACTGGGGCTTGTATTTACATTCATAATGATATTTTATGTTTATCTGCCTATGGTTTACAGAGGATTTTCGCCCTTTCTGGCTGCAGTTGTTGCTGCCGCATTTACAACTGTGGTAACGATGCTCCTTGTCGGAGGTAAAACATATAAAGCCATGGTTGCCGTTATCGGTACTGTAACAGGTGTTATACTATCCGGGATATTTGCTTTTATATTTTGTAAAATGACACATATTACGGGGTATAATGTAAGTGAAATAGATGAGCTTGTATTTATTGCACAAAATACTGCTATAAAGCCCGGAGAACTTCTTTTTTCAGGCATACTTATTTCTTCTCTGGGAGCGGTTATGGACGTGGCAATGTCTATCGCCTCAGCCTGCGAAGAAATATACAGGCAAAACAGTGAGCTAAGTAAAAAGGATCTTTTTAAGTCTGGTATGAATGTCGGAAAAGATGCTATGGGTACAATGACAAATACTCTTATACTTGCTTTTGCGGGATCTTCCGTAAATATGATCGTAACTTTGTATGCTTATAATTATCCATATATTTATAATATCAATCTTTTGAAAATTGCCATTGAAGTTATACAAGGAATTGCAGGAAGTATGGCTATTATATATACGGTGCCTGTGTCTGCATTTATGGCTTCTGTTATATATGTAAAAAAAGGAGAAAATTCAGGTTATAAAAAATGTGCGTGACATATAAGATCACGCACATTTTGAATATATAGGATATAAATTTTTAAAGTGTATTAAATTGGGAATTGTTTAAAATACAAGAATCATAGTTAAATACTGCCGCTGACCGGACTCGAACCGGTACGAGTTGCCCCGCTTGATTTTGAGTCAAGTGCGTCTGCCAATTCCGCCACAGCGGCACATATATTAAAATAATTCACATAACATTATTATTTTAATATAAAAAATATGTTTTGTCAAGAATTTTTTGATATTTTGCCAATTTATAATAATTTCAATTTAAATGAACAAAATAAAAATAAATTCTGAATTTTAAGTTAGCTGAAACTAATTACTTGAAAATCCTATGGTAATATGATATACTTTTTAATGATATATTTATTTGTCATGAGAAGGAGTTAAAATGAAAAAAATACTTGCATCTATATCAATTTTACTGCTTTCCGTTTGTGTCTTTGGCTGTTCAAAATCGGCAGAAGTTTCGGATAAACCTCAAATTTATACAAGCTTTTATGCAATATATGATTTTACTGAAGAAATAGCCGGCAACAAGGCTGATGTTTATAATATTGTACCGACAGGTACAGAGCCTCATGACTGGGAACCTACGGTTCAGGATATGGCAAAACTTAATAATGCCGATGTCCTCTTCTATAACGGACTTGGTATGGAACAGTGGATTGATAAAGTTCAAAATTCTCTTTCAGATTCAGATATTGAATTTGTACAGTTATCAGAAGGTGTTACAGTCAATGAAGATGCAGGGGATCCTCATATATGGCTTGATCCTTCAAATGTAAAAATAATGTGTAGTAATATATATAAAACTCTCTGTGAAATTGATCCTGACAACAGTGATTTTTATGAAGCAAATTACAATAATTATATTGTACAGCTTTCAAGTCTTGATATAACATACAAAAATACAATTGATGAACTTCCGGAAAATAACAGAAATATTGTTGTTTCTCATGAGGCATATAGTTACCTGTGTGATGCCTATGGTTTAAATCAGGTGCCTATTGACGGAATTTCAGCAGACAGTGAACCGTCACCTGAAAAAATGATGGAGCTTATAAATTTTATTAAAAATAACAATGTTAAGTATATTTTTTACGAGGAGCTTGTTTCACAGAAGACGGCACAAACTCTTGCAGATGAAACGGGAACTCTGCTGCTTCCCTTAAATCCTTTTGAGGGGATGACAGAAGAAGAAATTGCAAATGGAGATAATTATATTTCAGTTATGCTTGAAAATCTTGAAAATATCAAGACTGCATTACAATAAATTTTATATAACCCAGGTGATACCATATGAATATATTGGAAGTTAAAGATTTGTCATTCAGCTATCCTGATAAAAGCATACTTCACAGAATTACATTTAATGTTGAAAAAGGTGATTTCCTTTGCATTATAGGAACAAATGGCACAGGTAAGTCTACACTGTTGAAATTGATATTAAATATACTTCAGGCAACTGAAGGAGAAATTCGGCTTTTAGGGCAGCCCTGTGACAAATTCAGCGATTATGCTAAAATAGCCTATGTTTCCCAAAAAGCAACTTCTTTTAACAGGGATTTCCCTGCCACAGTTGAAGAAATTGTAACACTGGGGCTTTATTCACAGAAGGGTTTTATGCAGAGATATACAAAAGAAGACAGAGAAAAAGTGTTTTCTGCCCTTAAAAGAGTTGAAATGTATGACTACAAGGATAAGAAAATCGGACATCTTTCAGGAGGACAGCAGCAAAGGGTATTTATAGCAAAAGCTCTTGTATCGTCTCCTGAAATAATTTTTCTTGATGAACCTACAGTAGGCATTGACATTAAGGCAGTTGATTCAATATGCTGTCTTTTAGGAGAGCTTAACAAAAGCGGAATTACAATAATTATGGTTACTCACGACATTTCCTCTGTTTTGTTCCATTCCAATAAGGTTCTCCTTTTATCAGAAGATGGACACGGAGAGATTATGTCTGCTGAAGAATTTAATTCTCATACAATATTAAATCACGTGCACCATAAACATTAGAAAGTATTTTAAAAGGGAAAGTATACGGTTATGGAAATATTTACACTGGCTTTTATGCAAAGAGCTATAGTAGTAGCAGTTTTTATATCAATTATTACGCCTCTTATAGGGAATATTATTGTTCTTAAAAGGCTGTCAACAATAGGTGATGCTTTATCCCATGCAAGCCTTGCAGGTGTGGCAATAGGACTTTGTTTCAGTTTAAGCCCTGTACTTGTGGCAATAATATTTTCAATGCTTTCAGCTCTTACAATAGAATATATAAGACGTTCATTTCCTAATTATTCAGAAATAGCTACAGCAATAGTTTTAAGTTTTGGCGTAGGTGTTGCTGCAGTATTTTCAGGCTTTGTAAAAAACGGTGCAACATTTAACAGTTTTCTGTTTGGTTCAATAGTTGCAATATCAACTCTTGAACTTGTATCTGTTATTGTACTTAGTATTGCAGTTATAATAACGATGTTTATTTTATACAGAGAACTTTTTTATATATCCTTTGACGAAGAAGGAGCGGCACTTTCAGGCGTAAAGGTAAAGAGAGTGAATCTTGTGTTTACAATGCTTACTGCCATTGTAGTATCAATTGCCGCAAGGACTGTTGGTTCTCTTGTTATCTCATCGCTGATGATCATACCCGTTGCCTGTTCCATGCTTATATCAAAAAGCTATAAGCAAAATGTAATATTATCGGTAATATTTGCTCTTATATTTACAATGGCAGGCTTGATTATCACTGCATTTTATGACCTTAAACCAGGAGGAACAATTGTGCTTATAGGAATTGCAGTATTGATTATAATAGTAATTGTCAGCAGAAAGCAAAGGTGAAGATAGTTAATGAATAATGCAGATAAATTTCTTGAGCTATACAGACAACTTGAACAAATAGGTCGTGCAAATTACTTTCCTGAAATACCGGAGGGTTCGCCTATTATTGCAAGACTTACAACTATACCGGCACTTAGAGAATTTAAAGAGGATATTGAGTACTGTCGTGTTGTACGAAACTTTCTTGTACATACGCCGAGGGTAAAAAACGTATATCCTGTTATTCCATCTGACGATATGATTAAAATTATGGAAAAGTGTGTTGCAAGAGTAAAAAGTCCTACTAAAGCAATGGACTTTGCCATAAGGCGGGAAAATATGTTTACCGCAGCCCTTGACCACAAAGTTGTAAAGGTAACAAATTATATGAACAGCAAAGGCTTTACACATGTGCCAATATTTCACGAAAACAAACTTTTAGGTGTATTCAGTGATAATGTTATTTATTCATATGTTTGTGACAAGGGAACATTGCATATAGATGAAAATACTGAATTTACGGAATTTATAAATTATCTTGGCCTGAGCTATCATATTAATGAATATTTTGCTTTTATGCGTTCAGATTCTACACTGTATGAGGTTGCAGATCTTTTCAATATAGACAGTAAATCAATGAAGAAACTTACCGTTGTTTTTTTTACCGATAACGGAAAAAGTGACGGGTATATTGCAGGTATGATGACACCTTATAGTTTACTGAGAGATGCACCTGAATATATTAACATGTAAATGGAGGATTAAATTATGAAAAAACTTGTATATGTTTTAGCAGCAGCAATGTTATCAGTTTCCCTTTCCGGCTGTGGAGATAGCAGCAGCACGGCTTCATCAGATACAGAATATGCGGTAGATCCGGGGGCAATAGTTTATAATACAACTGACTTCGCCCTTTATACAACAGATGATGATTTACAGCCGTCTAAATTTCTTTGTATGCTTGGCATAGACGCATCAACAATTGAATATACAGATGACGATGCTAAATATATGTCACAATTTATAGAGACAGAAACAATGACGGTACGGGAAGGGGATAAGGAAAATCCCGGAGAAACAATTGAAACTGAACAGATAAGGTATATTGCATATACAGGAAGCAGAAGAGCTGTTGTAAATGTAAGGGGGATTACAACAACAGGACTTGATACTGATGACAATGACAAATGCAGTTCTGTTGACGATGTTATAAATGCCTATGGAATTGATACAGAAAATGAAGAATATATAGAAAGCTCAGAGACTTTAACAGACAGTTATACTATCAGACTTAATTTTTCACAGTCAAATGACGGAACCATTGAAAGAATTGTAACGCCTGTTGGCGGTGACCTTGGAGCTACAAACGGAAAATACAGTATGAGATTTGTAATAAGAAATGACCATGTTCATGGTATTTCCTATTACATGAACAATTAACGGAGTTAAATATGGACATACGAGAATATATTAAAGAAAAAAAACTTATAGCAGACGGGGCCTTTGGAACATATTTTACATTAATTAATCCTGAAATGCTTCCGGAAAAGGCTAATATTTCTGCCCCTGACACTGTATACAGAGTACACAGTGAGTATATAGGAAAGGGAGCAAATCTTATAAGAACAAATACATTTGCTTCAAGCAGACAAAATCTGGGCTGTAACAAAAAAGAACTTATACAAAATATAAAGGCTGCTTTTGCAATAGCAAAGAAAGCAGCAGGAAAAGATGTGTTTGTTGCCTGTGATATAGGTCCTGACAGCGTTGATGATTATTTCACAATTGCAGAAACATTTATTGAACAGGGTGCGGAAATTATCCTTTTTGAAACAATTTCGGATATTGACAATATTCTGCCTGTGGTTAAATATATTAAAGAAAAGAACAGCAGTATATTTATAATAACACAGTTCTGTGTAAATCAGCACGGTTATTCTGAAGCCGGCATAAGTGCTCAGAGGCTTTTTGAAATGTGCAGCAGTATTCCTGAAATAGATGCTATAGGCTTAAACTGCGGTGTGGGACCTGCTCATCTTTTAGATGTTCTTAAAAACATAAATATAGATACAGATAAATTTATAACAGCTTTTCCAAATGCAGGCTATCCTACGGTAATTCAGGGCAGAATGGTCTTTCTTGATAACATAAAGTATTTTACGGATATTATGCAAAATATAAGTCAATATGCAGATATTCTCGGAGGGTGCTGTGGTACAACGCCAAAATATATTGAATCAATTGCAGATAATATTGATATAAATGTTAAATTTCATGTACATAAACTTCATAAAGATATTGCAGCCAACAAATCGGCAGAAGTTAAAAACAGTTCTTTTTTTGCAGGCAAAGAAGGTAAAAAGCTTATTGCGGTAGAGCTTGATCCTCCAAAAAACAGCGACTGCAAAAATCTTATGGAAACTGCAAACTATTTAAAAACAAAAGATGTTGATGTAATTACATTTGCGGATTCACCAAGCGGAAGAACAAGAGCCGATTCAGTCCTTATGAGTATAAAAGTGGCTCAGGAAACGGGTATGAATGTTATGCCCCATATATGCTGCCGTGATAAAAATACAATCGCCATAAGCTCTCTTCTCTTAGGAGCTTATATAAATAATATAAGAAATTTTCTTGTAATTACAGGAGATCCGGTTCCAAGTACAGCAAGAGAAAATGTAAAAGGAGTTTTTAATCTTGATTCTGTAAAGCTTATGGAATATATGAAAGAAATGAATACTGAAAATTTCAGCAGTGACAACATTTACTATGGCGGTGCTATAAATTATTCGAGGCACAACATTGAACTTGAAATTTCCAGGATAAACAAAAAAATCCAGGCAGGTGCACAGTTTTTTCTTACACAACCGGTGTATGATGATAAAGATATTGAAACTCTCAGATATATTAAATCCAGAGTTAATACAAAAATTCTTGTAGGAATTATGCCTCTTGTAAGTATAAGAAACGCAAAGTTTATAAAAAATGAAATTACAGGTATTTCAATTCCTGATTGGGTAATAGATAAATTCAGTCCCGATATGGACAGAGAAACTGCCCAGGAAACAGGTATAGAAATTGTAAAAGAAGTTATGGATAAAGTGTATGATTTTGCTGACGGATATTACTTTGTAATACCTTTTAACAGACTTTCCATAGCACAGGCACTTATAAAATAAATTTCTATATTTAATATAATACAGAGGAGAATGTTATGTTAAAAAGATTAAAAGTCGCCGATGTAAACCTTGAAATAGATCTTAAATACGACAAAACAATAAGGCAGTCAAAAGACTATGAATTGGAATTTGACAAACCTAATATAAGCATAAATATTCCTGATGAAGAATATGCCGAATTTAAAAAGGAAGCCCCTTATCTCAGTGATGAAGATATAGAATACATTTACACAGGGGCAGCCTTTTATGAGGCACTTCTCCATTTCAATGGATTTATGTTACATTCAAGCGGTGTTGTAGTAGACAATTATGCCTATTTGTTTTCAGCAGATCCAGGAACAGGGAAATCTACTCACACAGATTTATGGGTTAAATATTTTGGAAGTGAAAGAGCAAAAATTATAAATGATGACAAGCCTGCCATAAGAATGATCGATGATCAGATTTATGTTTACGGTACTCCATGGAGCGGAAAAACAGATCAAAATATAAATATGAGGGTGCCCCTTGGTGCAATTGTCTTCCTTGAAAGATCAACGGACAATTGGGTAAAGGAAATAGAACCAAAGGAGGCTATTCCTCTTATACTTCAGCAGACAATAAGGCCGCATGAACCTGATGTCATGATAAAGCTCCTTGATATGCTTGATATTGTTTTGAGGCGTATAAAGCTTTACAGGCTTGGGTGTAACATAAGTGAAGAGGCAGTAAAAGTAAGTTATAACGGAATTAAAGCGGAGGATTAAAAATGAAAATTAAAGACGGATATTTATTAAGAGAAGTTGCGGGCAGCAACATTGTTGTTCCTGTTGGAGAAGGTGCCATAGACTTTAGCGGTGTTATTACATTAAATGAAGTAGGTGCTTTTATATGGAAGATTCTTGAAAAAGGTGCATCAAGGGAAGATATTTTGGAAAAAATGCTTTCTGAATATGATGTAGACAAAGAAACTGCCGAAAAAGATATAGAAGAATATATTTCAGCATTAAGAGGGGCTGAGTTAATTGAAGACTAAATCAGTTAAACTGGCGGAGATATATGATGTAATGAAAGAAATGCTTGACAATGGTGGTACGGTAAATTTTAACCCCCGTGGCACAAGTATGCTTCCTACTTTGCATAATGACGGTGACAGAGTAGTATTAAAAAAAATGAGTAAAGTAAAAAAATACGATCTTCCTCTCTACTTAAGGGACGACGGACAGTTTGTGCTTCACAGAGTTCATAAGGTAAATCCCGATGGTACATTTAATATGTGTGGAGATAATCAATGGCATATTGAAAAAAATGTAAGGCAAGATCAGATTATAGGCACAGTTATAAAAATATACAGGGGAAATAAATCTTTCAGTACAAACAATATTATGTATAAGCTTTATGTTGTCTTATGGGTCACAATAAGACCTTTGAGACGCCTTGTGATAGGAGGATCGAGGAAAATACTCAGGTTGCTTCATATAATAAAATAGTATATAAATAAAAAGAGTGCATATTTCGTTTAAGAAATATGCACTCTTTAGACTTTTAATAAATTTAATTTTGCATAAGAAGTAAAATACTTATATTTTCTTCTGTACTGAAGAACTTATTCTTCGCTGTTTTCGTCTTCAGCAGGAGTTATAACAGAAACCATAACCTTATCTATTCTGTGATCTGTAATTTTTATAACTTTTATCTTAAGCTTATGGGCTTCAAGCTCAGGAGTGGTGTTATCATCCGGAATATATCCTAATTCACCAAGTATCATACCTGCAATAGTATTGTGTTCATCTGAAGGAAGACTTACACCAAGAGCTTCCGAAACTGTATCAAGGTCGCAGCTTCCAAGTACTCTCCATTTGTTGTCGCTGATTTTAACAATTTCATCTTCTTCATCTTCATCGTCATCATCAGCAAGATCACCAACAATTTCCTCAAGCAAGTCCGACATTGTAACAATACCGCTGAATCCGCCATATTCATCAAGAACAACTGAAAAATGATTCTTTGTTGCTTTCATTTTACTGAACAAATCATCGGCCTTTATAATTTCAGGTACGAAATATGCAGGCTTAATAAGATCTTCTTTTGATGGATTGTCATTTTCAATAACAGCTTTGTAGACATCGGAAGACTTTATAATACCAATTACTTCATCAACACTTTCGCCACATACCGGGTATTTGGCATGGTTGCCTTCCTTTATTGTGTCCATCCATGTATTAATATCGTCTTTTATCCAAAGGAAATCAACATTTGTACGATGAACCATTATTTCATCGATAGTTATTTCATCAAATTCAAATATATTGTGAATAACAGTTTTTTCTGTCTGATCAATTGTACCCTTTTCTGTACCAACGTCAACCATCATTCGTATTTCTTCAGCTGTAACTTCTTCTTCTTCCTCTGCAGGATTAATTCTGAAAAGACGAAGAACCAAATTTGTTGATATGGTTAAAAACCAAACTATTGGTCTGCATATCTTTGCAATAATATACAGGAAATTTGCAAGAGCAAGAGAGAGTGCTTCAGCCTTTTTCATAGCAATTCTCTTAGGAACAAGTTCACCGAATATCAGCGTAAAGTAAGAAAGTATAATTGTAATTACAATAACTGAAATAGTGTCAATTACAGAAACAGGAAGAGGAACACCTGCATTAACCATAGCTTCTGATATTATATCTGAGAAGTTATCAGCAGCAAAGGCACTTCCGAGGAAACCTGCAAGAGTAATACCTATCTGAATTGTACCTAAGAAATTGGTAGGGTCAGCTGTAAGTTTTACCAGCTTTTTTGCCTTCTTATTGCCGTCATCGGCAATCTTTTGCAGCTTCATATCATTAAATGATATAACAGCAATTTCTGCTGAAGCAAATACTGCATTAAGAAAAATAAGAATAACCTGTACTAATAGTTGGGACGAAACCGAGTCCAAAAAAAATCATCCTTTCATAAATAAAAAAATTAATATGTAATAGTTACTTGAAAAGTATTCTAGCAGAAATATATAACTTTGTCAATATATTAATTGATTATTTATAAATTGTTCACAAATCTTTTATGAAACCTCTGTTCCGTTAAGACGGGGAACGTCATATCTATAGTAAGACATATGTTTTACGGCTTCTTCCAAGTCAGCA
>CAZGIC010000019.1:0-24089 GCA_964526435.1 uncultured Lachnospiraceae bacterium
TGACATAGCAGCAGGAAGTTTTAACTTCCTGTAATATGACTTATCCAAAGAAAATGAAGCTTGCTTTCAATTTTCGTGGATAAGTCACCGAGGCGTCAGCCGAAGTTATCATATTCTTTGCGTCAGCAAAGTGCTATGGAAACGAAGTGACATAGCAGCAGGAAGTTTTAACTTCCTGTAATATGACTTATCCAAAGAAAATAAAAGCTTGTTTTGATTTTCGTGGATAAGTCACCGAGGCGTCAGCCGAGGTCATCATATTAGTCCTGTGAAACAGGACTGCTGTGGTACACAGCTATCAGAACATAGTTCTGATAATATGACTTATCCAGAGAAAATGAAAGCTTGTTTTCGATTTTCGTGGATAAGTCACCGAGGCATCAGTCCAGATTGTCATATTAGTCTTGTGAAAAAAGAATATAAAATCAATTAATCAAAAAAAATAGCTCTGTAATATTTTGTGTGATCATCATATTGTAGGTTCCCTTTTAAAATTTTTAAACCGAAAGATTTATCCTGGATACTTGAGCGAGCAGCATTGCGTAGCAATGCGACCAACCGCCGAAGGTTAAAAGTTTTAAAGAACTGTCAGCCTTAGCCTGACTGAGGTTTCCATAAAACCTCCCAAAGTGACAAAGATCAAAAAAAATATGGCATAAGTCAAATAAACTTATGCCATTTAATGAAACTATAATTTTATTAATTGCAAATTGTTAATTCAGTTGCTTTATCAAATAAATGAATTCTGTTTACATCAAAAGCTACCTTTATGTTATCTCCAACTTTTGCTGTACTTCTTGAATTAACTCTTGCTGTAACATTCTGACCATCAATTACTAAGAATAAGTTAGTTTCTGCACCAAGTAACTCTGTTACTTCTACATCAGCATTTACAATGCTATCTGCAGATGTGCTTAAGAAAATATCTTCATCATGAATATCTTCAGGTCTTATACCCATAATTATTTCTTTACCAACATATCCTCCGTCAATTAATGCCTTAGTCTTATATTCAGGTAATTTAAATGAATACTTACCAAAATTAACTGTTACATCTGAACCGTTCTTAGCTACAGTAGCATTTACAAAGTTCATCTGAGGAGAACCAATAAATCCTGCAACAAATAAATTTTCCGGCTTATTGTAAAGATTCTGAGGAGTATCTACCTGCTGAATAACACCATCCTTAAGAACAACAATACGTGTACCAAGTGTCATAGCCTCTGTCTGGTCATGTGTAACGTAAATAAATGTAGTTTGTAATCTCTGATGAAGCTTAGAAATTTCACTTCTCATCTGAACTCTTAACTTAGCATCAAGGTTTGAAAGAGGTTCGTCCATAAGGAAAACCTTTGGTGAACGTACAATAGCACGACCCATTGCAACTCTCTGTCTCTGACCACCTGAAAGAGCCTTTGGTTTTCTGTCTAATAAATGATCAATGTCAAGTATCTTTGCAGCTTCTCTAACCTTCTTGTCAATTTCAGCTTTAGGTACTTTTCTTAACTTAAGTGCAAAAGCCATATTATCATAAACTGTCATATGAGGATAAAGAGCATAGTTCTGGAAAACCATTGCTATATCTCTGTTCTTAGGGTCAACTGTGTTACAAAGCTTATCGCCAATCCACAATTCACCACTTGAAATTTCTTCAAGACCTGCAATCATTCTAAGTGTTGTTGACTTACCACATCCTGAAGGTCCTACGAAAATTATAAATTCTTTGTCAGCAATGTCAAGATTAAAATTCTTTACAGCTACAAAACCATTAGAATACTTTTTAACAATATTTTTCAATTTAACGTCAGCCATTTATTTATTCCTCCTTATTACTGGGACTATATCGCCCCACCTATCTTAATAAATATAATAACTTATTTTTAAAAAACTCTCTATATTATAATTACACAAATTAATATTTTTAAATTTATGCAATTCGCTAATTAAAATAAAATTTTTATTTAAATTTATAAAATTCATCTCAAATTTATTCATTTTAGATATATTTTTTTGTAAAAATCGGTAAGTTTTAACAATACAACTATCAAAAAGTAAACTTTAACAATATTAAACAAAAATAATTACAAAAGTTTGTTTATTAAATATATTGATTTTATTTCTATTGTATAATAAAGAAAAATGCCTTGAAATAAAATTCAAGGCATTTTTCAGCTTATTTATTTATATAATCATCAATATTAACACCATTATCGACAATTCTTTTATTAACCCATTGCTTAAAAAGAGTATAAAGTATTGAAGATAAAGGTATAAATATAAGCATTCCTACTATACCAAATAAATTTCCTCCTAATGTTACAGCAACAAGCACCCATATAGAAGGAAGTCCCACAGAGCTTCCCACTACATGAGGATAAATAAGATTTCCCTCTATTTGCTGTAAAATAAGGAATATGATTATAAATATCAAAGCTTTGAAAGGACTTATCATTAAAATTAAAAGAGCAGAAATAAAACATCCTATAAAAGCTCCTACAATAGGAATCAAAGCTGTAAAAGCTATGAGAACACCTATAAGCAGACTATATGGCATTCCGCATATAGAGAGAACAATAAAAAACATAAAACCTAAAATACATGCTTCGACACATTGTCCTGTAACAAAATTTGAAAAAGTTTTATAACTTAATTTTGCAACATTTAAAGTCATTTCAGCATATTTTTTTGGTATTAAAGCAAAAAGCACTTTAATAGCCTGAATTGACAATTTTTCTTTCTGAAGCAGAATATATATAGCAAAAATAATACCAATTACAATATTAACAGTTGTACTGAATATAGTCGTAACAACTCCTATAGTTGAATTTAAAAAGCTTCCGCCATTTTTAAGAAAATTACCTACATAATTGAATATTGTCTGCCAGTCTAAATTTCTGAATTCTTCAACATAATTTGCTGCTTCATCACTTTTAATAACTTCCTCTAAAAACTCAACAGCTTTTGGAATAAAATAATATATATTATTTCTTATACTGTAAAAAGTTGTAACAAGCTGAGGAACCACAATATTTACAACAGCAATTCCAATAATTACCAATATAATTATTGATAAAACCAGACTTATGGGACGTGCTAATTTTTTTGGTACTTTGTCCTTTAATGATTTATTGTTAAATATTTTGTTTTCTATTGATTTCATAGGTACATTTAACACAAAAGCTATTGCACATCCTATAATAAAGGGTATTGATATAGCAATAACAATACCAATATAATATAAAATAATAGGTATATTTTGAAACGCTGTATATATCAATATTGTCAGAAATATTATAAGCAGCCAATTTTTCATATTATTTTTATTTATATTCAATACTACATATCCCCCTATTTAACTTTTCTGACTTTTACCTTATTTCCATTTTCATCTACAATATACATATTATCTAAATAATTTTTTTTGAATCCTTCTTTAAAAAGTTCAATATACTCTTTTCTCAATTCACTTCTTTTTTCAACTTCTTCAGGTGTTAATCCAATTGTTTTATCCTTGTGTGCCAAATGATTAATTTCCTTTACAAGTTCATCCATTCTACTCATAAAATACCTCTATTATTTGTTTGGAATTATAATTGTTTTGCCTCCCATATATGGCTGCAATGCCTTTGGAATGTTTACAGAACCATCTTCATTAAGATTATTTTCAAGAAAAGCTATTAACATTCTTGGAGGTGCAACACAAGTATTATTCAATGTATGAGCGAAATATTTACCCTTTTCTCCATGAACTCTTATCTTAAGTCTTCTTGCCTGAGCATCTCCTAAATTTGAACAGCTTCCTACTTCAAAATATTTTTTCTGTCTTGGTGACCATGCTTCAACATCTATTGATTTTACTTTTAAATCAGCTAAGTCACCTGAACAGCATTCAAGAGTTCTTACCGGAATATCAAGACTTCTGAAGAAATCAACAGTATTCTGCCAAAGCTTATCAAACCACATAGGACTTTCTTCCGGCTGGCAAACAACTATCATTTCCTGTTTTTCAAACTGATGTATTCTATATACACCTCTTTCTTCTATACCATGTGCTCCCTTTTCTTTTCTAAAACAAGGAGAAAAACTTGTTAAAGTCTGAGGTAAATCTTCATCTTTTAAAATTGTATCAATAAATTTTCCTATCATTGAATGTTCACTTGTACCTATTAAATACAAATCTTCCCCTTCAATTTTATACATCATTGAATCCATTTCAGCAAAAGACATAACACCTGTTACAACATTGCTTCTTATCATATAAGGAGGTATACAATAAGTAAAACCTCTGTCAATCATAAAATCTCTTGCGTATGATGTTACTGCTGAATGAAGTCTTGCTATATCGCCCATTAAATAATAGAAACCGTTTCCTGCTACCTTTCTTGCAGATTCAAGATCAATACCATTTAATTTTTCCATAATTTCTGTATGATATGGTATTTCAAAATCAGGAACCACAGGCTCTCCATATTTTTGAACTTCAACATTTTCACTGTCATCTTTTCCTATAGGTACACTTGGATCAATGATATTAGGAATAACCATCATTATTTCAGTTATTTCTTTCTGCAAAGTTTGTTCCTGCTCTTCAAGTACAGTAAGTCTTTCACCCTGTTTATTTACCTCTTCTTTAACAGCCTCTGCTTCTTCTTTCTTTCCCTGACCCATTAATGCACCAATCTGCTTAGAAAGTTTCTTTCTTTCTGCTCTTAATGAATCTGCTTCCTGCTGAGCAACTCTGGCCTTCTTATCCAAGTCAATAACTTTATCCACAAATTCAAGTTTATTATCCTGAAACTTCTTTTTAATATTTTCCTTTACTGCATCCGGATTTTCTCTTAAAAATTTAATATCAATCATTTTTTACTTCCTCCATAATTTTAAATATAAAAATCCCATACGTCAAAAGCGTATGGGACGAATTACCGTGTTGCCACCCAAATTGTAAATTATATAAATAATTTACCCCTCTTTAAAGCTATAAAGGGCTTTACCCTTTGACTTTCATCAAAATACCTGTTTATTTATAAACTCAAAAGATGGAACACTAAATCTGATAATTATCTCGCACCAACCGATAATTCTCTTAATATCAGAATTTTAGCTTAGTCTTTTTCAAAGGTACAAAATATTTAATTAGTATATATTATAACATATATACTAAAAATTTCAAGTGATTTTTTAATATTTTTTATTAAGATAAAATAAATTTTTCAATAACTTCAGCAACAGCTCCATTATTATTATCATTCAATGTAACATAATCAGCAAATTTTTTAACACCATTTTCGCCATTTGAACAACATATTCCTAATCCTGCTTTCTTTATCATTGATAAATCATTATAGTTATCACCTATAGCTATCGTATCTTTTATATCAATATTTAAAATAGATGCTAATTCCTCAAGTCCTGTACCCTTATCTATTCCAAAAGGATTAAATTCATATAATGTTGACGAAGAAAAAAATGTTGTCATAATTTTACTAATACCAATTTCTTTTGCCTTATTTTCTACCTTTTTTAATTCATCATTATCTCCTATAATAATGACTTTTGAAATACTTTTATCCAGCACATTTTCTATTTTATCAATAATTTCATAATTGACCATATTTCTTTTTGCGTATGAACTTATTCTTTCAGTCATATTATCAAACCACAAAATTTCATCTTTATAAATCATTATATCCACATTAAAATTCTTACATAATTTTACAGCCTCAGCAGCAATATTTTCAGATATAAGATGCTCAACAATTTTTTCTTTTGTATCCGTTCTATAAATATAAGCACCATTAAAAGCTATTGTATAATTTTCACTTTTATTTAAATTTAAGTAATCATTAAAATAGTCTAAACTCATATTTGATCTTCCGCTGGATATAACAAATTTACAATTATTTCTTAAAGCTTTATTTATACACTTTATATTAATATCACTTATATTTCTTTTATCATTCAAAAGAGTTCCATCTAAATCACAAAATATTATTTTATACATTTAAAATCACCAAACTACAATATTTTATAAATATTAAAATAATAAAAATGTTTCACATGAAACATTTTTATTAAAAAATCATTTTTTCTTTTATTAACCCCACTATTCTGTCTAAATCGTCTATAGAACTATATTCTATTTCAATTTTTCCATTGCCGCTCTTTTTATTATTTTTAATATTTACTTTTGTACCAAATATATTTTTTAGTTCATTTGAAATTCTTAAACATTCTCTGGCAATTTCGGGATTTACAGTATTTATTTCATTTTTCTCTTCATTATTATTTACTTTATTTTCTTTATCTATTATTATTTTTTTTACTAAAGTTTCCGTATCACGCACGCTTAAATTTTCATCAATAATTTTTTCAGCTATTTCAAATTGTAAATTATTATCTTCAATTCCTAATAACGTTCTGCCATGACCTCCGGAAATTTTTCCTTCTTTTACAAATGTTTGAACTCTTCCATCCAGATTAATAAGTCTCATAGCATTAGCTACCGCTGAACGACTTTTACCTACTTTCTTTGCAATGTCCTCCTGACTTAAATTAAATTCATCAGAAAACCTTACATATGTAAAGGCTTCTTCTATAGGATTTAAATCTTCTCTTTGTATATTTTCAATAAGAGCAGCTTCAAGAGATTTTAAATCATCATATTCTTTAATTAATACAGGTACTTTTCTAAGACCGGCTATCCTTGCAGCTCTCCATCTTCTTTCACCTGCAATTATTTCATAATATTCTCCATTCTTTTTAACGGTCAATGGTTGTATTATACCTATTTCTTCAATAGATTCAGCAAGTTCTCTTAATGAATCTTCATCAAAAGTTCTTCTGGGCTGGTTTTTATTTGGATTAATTTTATTAATATCTACTTCATGAATTTTATTGCTTGCTGATTCAATATCATTTGTATTTATTAAAGCACCTAACCCCATTCCAAGTCCTTTTTTTTGTACAGCCATAATTATTGTCCCTCCTTAGCTATTATTCCTTCTGCAAGTAACTCATAGGCTTCAGCACCTTTATTTTTTCTATCATATAAATTAATAGGAAGTCCATGACTTGGAGCTTCACTTAATCTTATAGATCTTGGTATAATACACTTAAATAAATCTGTTCCTAAATAATTTGTAACCTCTTCAACTACCTGCATTGATAAATTTGTTCTGGCATCATACATTGTAAATACAACACCTTCAATAACTAATTCAGGATTCATTCTATCTTTAACTAAATTAAATGTATGTAAAAATTGACTTAAACCTTCCAGTGCAAGAAATTCACATTGAAGTGGTATAAGAACAGAACTTGCACACGCCATTGCATTCAATGTAAGAATATTTAATGAAGGAGGACAATCTATAAGAATGTAATCATATTTGTTTTTTAAATCGTAATCATCTATAATATCTCTTAATATAAATTCTCTTCTCTCAAAATTTATTAATTCAATTTCAGCTCCTGATAATTGTATATCTGTAGGCAGTACATCAATTTTAATTGTATCATACTTTGTTGTTTCTACTGCTTCATTAAAATCCATATTTCCTGTAAGAACATCATAAAAAGTTCCTTTTACATTATTTTTATCAATACCAAGCCCGGTTGTAGTATTCCCCTGAGGATCTGAATCTATAACCAACACTTTTTTATTCATTTCAGCCATATAAGCAGATAAATTTATAGTTGTGGTAGTTTTACCAACTCCACCTTTCTGATTGGCAATAGCAATAACTTTACCCAATTTATACAACTCCCTTTCTAATATAATTGTTTCACATGAAACATAAACCTCATTAAACTATAATTAGTATACCACAAATTTGTTTCACGTGAAACATCTATAAAAAAAAATAATACACAAAAATACATCTGTTTTTTGTGTATTATTTAATAAATTTAATTACATTTGTTCAGGAGCACTAACTCCAAGTAAATCAAGACCATCCTTTAAAATATTTTTAACTGCATTGACCAATTTTAATCTTGATTTTTTTACACTTTCATCACTGTTTAAAATATTATTTTCATTATAAAATTTATTAAAAGCTTTACATAATTCAATAATTTGTCTGGCTATTATATAAGGTTCATTTTTATCTGCAGCTTCTATTAACTTGTTAGGAAATTCATTTATAACTTTACATACATTAAAACTTGCCTCATCATTTAACAATGAATAATCTATATTTTCATCAATATTATTATCTGCCTTTCTTATGATACTGCAAGCTCTTGCATGTGTATACTGAGCATATGGACCGGTTTCACCATCAAAGTTAAGCATTCTGTCAAAGTCAAAAACAACGTTCTTTATTCTGCTATTATATAAATCCTCAAATATAATTGCTCCAATTCCAACTTTTTCTGCAATTTCATCTTTATTCTCAATATTTGGATTTTTTTCTTCTATTATATTCTTAGTTTTATCAACAGCCATATTAAGTATGTCTTCCATAAGAACAACGTGACCTTTTCTTGTACTTAATTTACCGTCACCTAAACTTACCAGACCAAAAGGCGTATGAACTAAATCCTTAGCCCAATCATATCCCATTAATTCTATTACCTTAAACCACTGTGCAAAATGAAGATTCTGATCAAGAGCTGTTACATATATACACTTATCAAAGTTATAAGTCTTTTTTCTATAAAAAGCAGCAGCTATATCTCTTGTTGGATAAAGTGTACCACCGTCACTTCTCAATATAAGACAAGGAGGCATATTATATTCTTCAAGATCAACAATTTGTGCTCCCTGACTTTCAGTAAGAAGATTTTTTTCCTTTAATTCATCAACAACTGCATCCATTTTATCGTTATAAAAGCTTTCACCTGCATAACTATCAAATGTAATATTAAGTCTCTTATATATTCTGTTAAATTCCTTCATACTTATATCACAGAACCATTTCCAAAGTTCTAAAGCTTCCTTATCCCCTTCCTGCATTTTAACCAACCATGTTCTGGCTTCATCATTTAATGAAGGATTTTTTTCAGCTTCTTCATGAAATTTAACATATATCCTTGAAAGTTCTTTTATATCATCTCTCTCAACAGATTCTTTATTGCCCCATAATTTATATGCAACTATTAATTTACCAAACTGTGTTCCCCAATCACCTAAATGATTAATTCCTTCAACATTATATCCTAACGCTTTATAAATCTTATATAAACTGTTTCCTATAGCAGTAGATCTTAAATGACCTATGTGAAAAGGTTTTGCTATATTAGGTGAAGAATAATCTATAACAATTGTCTTTCCATTTCCAATATCTGCACCAATATATCTATTACCTTTTTCACTAACTTTTTTCAATACATTTTCTACAAATACTGTTTTGTTTACATAAAAATTAATATAAGCACTTAATACATTAATTTTATCAATAAATTCAGGCTTTTCAATTTTTTCTGCTATTTCATTTGCTATTATCTGAGGTGACTTTTTCATAACCTTAGCCAGTTTAAAACATGGAAAAGCATAATCACCCATACCTGGTTTTGGAATTTCAATTAAACTTTCTGCTTCGTCTATATCTAAATTTGCAGCATTAGCTACCAATACTGCTATTTCTTTAATAAAATCCATAATATATCTCCTTACTGTAAAAATAACCAATTACAACTGTAATTATAACATTTTAAATTTCTTTTTTCAATATATATTTACACATCTTATTTTTTTTGTTACAATGATTTAATTATAATCAGGAGGTATTATACAAATGAAAATAATAGACTTTCATACACATCCTTTTATTAATGAAAATTATAATTCATGTTTCTATAACAATACTGTAAACTATAATAATTTTAAAAGTATTTTAACCAAAGCAGGAATAAGCCATATTTGCGGCTCAGTTATATATAAAGCAAACAATTTTACTGAAATAAAAAATTTAAATAATGAGGCTCTTAAATTAAAAGAAATCTGGCAGAATTTCTATACACCGGGAATACATATACACCCCTGTTATATAGAAGAATCTATTAATGAATTGAGAACAATGTCATCAAAAGGTATTAAACTTGTCGGTGAACTTGTACCTTATTACAATGGCTGGGATAAATATTATGATAAAAACATTCATATTATATATGAAGAAATCGATAAACTTAATATGATAGTTTCACTCCATACTGATTTTAATACAGATATGAAATCCTTAGAAAAAGCTGTTAAAACATTTAAAAACATAAAATTTGTTGCGGCACACCCAAATCAAAAAGAATTATACGAAACTCATATTAAACTATTAAACAAATATGATAACTATTTTCTTGATTTAAGCGGATCAGGATTATTTAGATTTGGGATGCTTAAAAATTTAGTAAATAAAACATCTTCAAAAAAAATAATATTTGGAACTGATTTTCCAATTTGTAATCCAAAAATGTACGTTGAAGCAGTATTATTTGAAAACTTAAATTCTTATGATATGGACAATATATTTTATAAAAACGCAGAAAATTTATTTAATAAATAAGTAGAAAAAACTTAAGTTATATGCTATAATAAAAGTATTACAACCTTATAAATTTGATCAACTTATCAACAAATTGTTAATAAATCTGTGGATAACCTGTTTATTCAGGTCATTTTTTAGCTTATTTATCAGCTTTTTTTACTTATCCACAATGGTTAATAATTTTTTATATAAAACTAACTGTACAAAATTTAAGAAAGGAGCACCTTTATGTCCAATATAGAAACTTATTGGAAAAAAACAACAGATGTTCTCAGGCAAGATATGAATGAAATTACTTTTGATGCTTTCATATCTCCTATTATACCAATAAAATATACCGATAGCTTATTTATAGTATCAATGAATATGGGAGTAGTAGCCTATAAAGATATTATAAAGAAAAAATATTCAGATAAAATAAACAAAGCCTTAACTGAAGTATTTGGAAGACCCATGTCTTTTATTTTTGAAGATGAATTTTCTGAAAACGCTAATGAAAATACTAATGAAACTAATAATCAAATCAATGATAATAATATACCTTTTCAAAGAGAAAACGGACTTATATCAAATTATCTTTTCAATAATTACATAGTTGGTTCATCAAATAATATAGCCTATGCTGCAGCAGTTGCTGTTGCCGATAACCCCGGAGAAGACGATATGTATAATCCTCTTTTCTTGTACGGTGGTGTGGGACTTGGTAAAACACACCTTATGCATGCCATAGGAAATCATGTTATGTCATGTAATCCAAACGCTAAAGTTCTGTATGTTTCCTGTGAAAAATTCACAAATGAACTTGTTGAAGCCATAAGAGATAAAAGAACAATAGAATTTAAAGAAAAATACAGACAGCTTGATTTACTCCTTATTGATGATGTACAGTTTTTATCAGGAAAAGAAGCAGCACAGGAAGAATTTTTTCATACATTTAATGCCCTTTTTGATGCAAAAAAACAAATAGTAATGAGTTCAGACCGAAAACCTTCTGAAATACAGACTCTTACTGACAGACTTGTATCAAGAATGTCTAAGGGCCTTATTTTTGATATAAAATCACCGGATTTTGAAACAAGAACAGCCATACTTGAGAAAAAAGCTGAGAGCAAAAATATCAAAATTCCAAGTGAAATTCTTCAATACATAGCTTATACTATAACATCTAATATAAGAGAAATGGAAGGCGCTTTAAATAAAATTGTTATTTATGCAAAATTCAATAACCGAATTATTGATATGGAACTTGCTGAAGAAGTTATGAAAGATGTTATAAAAGATAATAAAGCAAATATTACAGTTTCATATATTCAGGAAACTGTTGCAGATTTTTATAAAGTTTCTGTAGATGAACTTCTTTCTAAAAGAAGAACAAAACCTCTTACAATTTACAGACATATTGCAATGTATCTATGCAGAAAACTTCTTGAAGACAGCCTTGAAGAAATAGGCGAAAAATTCGGAGGCAGAGACCATTCTACTGTTATGAACGGCTGTGACAAAGTCTGTAAATTAATTGAAACCAATGAAGAAAGAGCAGCAGAAATTAAAAGTATAGAAAAAAGAATTGTGGGAAACTAAAATTTATAAACATTAATTGTGGATAAGTTAATAATTTTCTGTTAATTAATGTTTACAAAAAAAGCATTTTGTTAATAATTAAAATCGTAATTTTATAATTGTGGATTTATGTAAATATAATTTAAATTTTTACACAGGCGATGTTGAATATTTTTGTCAGTCATTATCAGCTTTTCAGTGACTTTTCAACAAATTCACAGCCCCTACAACTACAACTAAAAAATATATATTAATAATATATTTATATATAATATTATATTATATAAAGGAGATTTGTTATGCATATTGAATGTAATAAAAACAATTTAATAAATGCCATTAACATAGTTTTAAAAGCTGTCACTACCCGCTCAACAATGGATGTTCTTTCATGTATACTTTTAATAGCTGACAGAGAAGGTTTCAGGCTTATAGGCAATGACTTAAAATTAAGCATAGAAACAACAAATATAGAAGCTGAAGTTTATGAGAAAGGAAGCGTTGCTCTTGACGCAAAAATATTTTCTGATATTATAAGAAATTTACCTACAGAGTTTGTTACACTGAAAGTAGATGAAAAATTCAATTGTACAATTTCTTCAGGAAAATCTCTTTTTAATATAAGAGGTATTGACGGTGAGCAATTCCCTAAACCAGAAACTTTAAGCAGAAATATAGGTGAAACTGAAATAAGTTCATTGGTTTTAAAAAATATGATAAAGAAAACTATATTTTCAGTTGCTGTAGAAGAAAACAGACCTATACTTACAGGGGAACTTTTAAAATTTGATGATAACCAGCTTAATGTAGTGGCAATTGACGGTTTCAGAGTAAGCTGGAGAAAAAATGCTGTTGATTATAAAAATTACACTGAAATAGTTGTACCTGCAAAAACACTTAATGAAATATGCAGACTTTTACCTGATGATGATACCAAAGTAAAAATTGTGTTCTCAGCAATGCATATAATGTTTATTATAGATAAGTGTACTGTAGTTTCAAGATTACTTGACGGTGATTATTTGAATTATGAAAATTTATTTAACAGTGAGTCCCCTCTTGTTTTGACAGTTCATACACAGGACTTGCTTACTGCCCTTTCAAGAGCTACAATTATATCTGATGAAAGTAAAAAGACAGATATAACACTTACTATTTCTGACAGATTTATGAATATAAATGCAAATACTTCTATAGGAACACTTAATGAAGATGTAGCTATAAATATTGAAAGTGGTGAAGATCTTATTATAAGATTTAATGCAAAATACTTAATTGATGTTCTCAATGCAATAGATGATGAATATGTAAAACTGCATTTTAATACCAATAAATCACCTTGTATAATTACAGGTGTTACAGGAGATGACTTTAAATATTTGGTTTTACCTATTAATCCAAGAAATTAACAGTGGCGGTGATTGTTATGGAATATATAAAAATACATACTGATTATATAAAATTACAACAGGCTTTAAAACTTGCTAATGTTGTGGGACAAGGTTCAGATGCTAAAATTATTATACAAGACGGAATGATTAAATTAAATGGCGAAGTCTGCACACAAAGAGGTAAAAAATGTGTTGTTGGAGATGTAATAACTGTAAGCGGTGAACTTTATGATAATGGCAAAGAATTTATTTTTGAAATACAATAGATTTATTAAAACAGAAATGCGGGACAAATATGTTTATAAAAAATCTTTCTTTAATAGATTATAGAAATATAGAAAAATTAAATATAGATTTGTCTCCTGATGTAAATGTATTTTATGGCGATAACGCTCAGGGAAAAACAAATATACTTGAATCAATGTATATGTGTGCAACAGGCAGAAGTCAGCGGACTCATATTTCTAAAGAAATTATTAAATTCGGCTGTGAGTCCGCTCATATTCAGCTTTTAGTTTCAAAGTCTGATTTTACTGATAAAATTAATATACATCTTAAGCCTAATAATAAAAAGGGAATAGCAATTAATAATATTCCCGTAAAAAATGTCAATGAACTTTTTGGTACAGTTAATATTATATTTTTTTCTCCGGAAGATCTTTTACTTGTAAAAGAAGGACCTTCACAGAGAAGAAAATATATGGATATTGAATTGTGTCAGCTTAGTAAAATATATGCCGATAATTTAAGCAGGTATTATAAGATACTTAAAGAACGCAATACATTGTTAAAAACTAAAATTGATGAAACAACTCTGGATGTTTATGATTTACAGCTTTCCCAATACGGAGTAAAGATAATTAATGACAGAACCGATTTTATTAAAAATTTAAATGAAAGAGCAGATAAAATACACAGAGATATAACATCACAAAAAGAAAGTCTTCAGGTTAAGTATGTTCCTAATGTTGCTGCTGAAGATTTTGAAAAAAAATTAATCAAAAATAGAGATAAAGATATTTATTACGGAACAACTTCTGTGGGTATACATAAGGATGACTTGTCCTTTTATATTAATGAATTAAATGCACGGGATTTTGGCTCACAAGGTCAGCAGAGAACAGTTTGCCTTTCAATTAAACTTGCAGAAGTGGAGTTAATAAAAAATAAGACAGGATATAAACCTGTTTTACTTCTTGATGATGTTCTTTCAGAACTTGACAGGAGCAGACAGCTTTATATTCTTCATTCAATTAAAAATATTCAGACAATCATTACTTCCACAGGAATTGATGACATTAAGGAAAATATAAGAGATGTAAAATTTTTCTATGTAAAAAATGGTGTAGTTTCTGAATATTGATTATTTTATCAGTATTAATGATATAAAACCTCTTTATTTTTGCTTTAAAATGTGTTATAATTGTTTTTATATTTAATGGGGTATCCCCCTACGAAGGAGTTAAAATAATGTCACAGCAGGAATATAATGAATATAATGAAAATCAAATACAAATACTTGAAGGTCTTGAGGCAGTAAGAAAACGTCCGGGTATGTATATTGGTTCAACTTCTTCAAGAGGACTTCATCATTGCGTATATGAAATTGTTGATAATTCCGTAGATGAGGCTCTTGCAGGATATTGTACTCATATTGAGGTTACTGTCCATGAAGACAATACTGTATCAGTCAGAGATGATGGACGAGGCATACCTGTTGGCATTCATCCTCAAAAGGGTATTCCGGCTGTTGAAGTAGTATTTACCATATTACATGCAGGCGGAAAATTCGGCGGCGGCGGATATAAGGTATCAGGCGGTCTTCATGGTGTAGGTGCATCTGTTGTAAATGCTCTTAGTGAGTGGCTTGTTGTAGATATATATCATGAAGGTCAGATTTATGAACAGCGTTATGAAAGAGGAAATGTTATGCATCCTCTTAAGGTTGTCGGCACATGCCCTGAGGATAAGAGCGGTACTTATATACGTTTTAAACCTGATGGAGAAATTTTTGAAGAAACAGTTTTTGATATAGAAGTTTTAAGAAATCATTTACAAGAAACAGCTTTTCTTACAAAAGGTATTAAAATAACACTTACAGATTTAAGACAGGAAGACAAGCCTCAGTATGTATATCATTATATGGGAGGCATTAAAGAGTTTGTTCACAATATAAATGCTTCAAAAACACCTATGTATGATGAAATATTTTATTGTGAAGGCGTTTATAACAATATTTTTGTTGAAGTTGCATTTCAGCATAGTGACAGTTTTAATGAAATAAATTATTCTTATGTAAACAATATAAATACTGTAGACGGCGGTACACATATTCAGGGATTCAGAACGGCTCTTACAAAGACAATAAACGATTATGGCAGAAAATTCGGACTTCTTAAAGCAAGTGATAAGAATTTATCCGGAGATGATGTAAGAGAAGGACTTACATCTATTGTAAGTGTAAAAATTGAAGATCCTCAGTTTGAAGGTCAGACTAAGGGAAAACTTGGTACAAGTGAAGCAACTGCTGCGGTTGCCTCTGTCTTATCTGAAAAATTAACATATTTTCTTGAAGAAAACCCTGAAATAGGCAAAACAATTATAGAAAAATCACTTCTGGCTTCAAGAGCAAGAGAGGCAGCAAAGAGAGCAAGAGAGCTGGTAAGACGTAAAGATGTCCTTGAAAGCGGTAAATTACCAGGAAAATTAACAGACTGCTCAGAAAAAGATCCATCAAAGTGTGAGATATACATTGTAGAGGGTAATTCTGCCGGCGGTTCAGCAGTTAAGGCAAGAGATGCCAAAACTCAGGCTATACTTCCTCTGAGAGGTAAAATTTTAAATGTTGAGAAGGCAAGACTTGACAGAATTTTAGGCAATGAAGAAATTAAATCAATGATTACAGCCTTCGGTACAGGCATTCATGAAGATTTTAATATTGAAAAATTAAGATATCATAAAATTGTTTTAATGACAGATGCCGATGTGGACGGAGCACACATTACTACCCTTCTGCTGACATTTATATTCAGATTTATGCCTAAACTTATAGAAGAGGGATATGTTTACCTTGCACAGCCACCATTATATAAGCTCGAAAAAGGTAAAAAGATTGTTTATGCTTATAGTGATGATGAGAGAGATCAGGCTATTGCTGAAATGGGTGCAGAGGGAATGAAACCTATTCAGAGATATAAGGGACTTGGTGAAATGGATGCTTCACAGCTCTGGGAAACTACAATGGATCCGGAAAAACGTATTTTGATTAAGGTTACTATTGAAGATGCAAGGCTTGCTGATGAAATATTTGATAAACTTATGGGTGATAATGTAGAGCCAAGACGTGAGTTTATTCAGCAGGAAGCAAAATATGCAACATTAGATATATAAGAGGTAATATATTATGGATGAAAATAATAAAACACAGTTTGATAAAATAGTCACTGCGGAAATTTCCGAAACAATGAAATCTTCTTATATCGACTATGCAATGAGTGTTATTGTTTCTCGAGCCCTGCCTGATGTCCGTGATGGTTTAAAGCCTGTTCACAGAAGAATACTTTATTCTATGAATGAAATGGGTCTTGCTCCAAACAAGGCACATAAAAAGTCAGCCAGAATAACAGGTGATACAATGGGTAAGTATCATCCTCATGGTGATGCTGCAATTTATGATGCTCTTGTAAGATTAGCCCAGGATTTTTCAATGAGATACCCTCTTGTTGACGGTCATGGTAACTTTGGTTCAATAGATGGTTATCCTGCGGCGGCAGCAAGATATACAGAGGCAAGACTTGCTAAAATAAGTCTTGAAATGCTTGCAGATATAGATAAGGATACAGTTGATTTTGTACCCAATTATGACGGTGATTTTCTTGAACCAACTGTACTTCCTTCAAGAATACCAAATCTTCTTGTAAACGGATCAAGCGGTATTGCTGTTGGTATGGCAACAAATATACCTCCCCATAATTTATCAGAAATTATAGATGGTCTTATTAAAATTATTGATAACAGAATTATAGAAAAAAGAGAAACTGATATTGATGAACTTTGTAAAATTATAAAAGGACCGGATTTTCCTACCGGAGGTAATATACTTGGTAAAGCAGGAATATTAAGTGCTTACAGAACAGGAAGAGGAAGAATTAAGTTAAGAGCTCAGGCTGAAATTATAACTAAACCTAACGGCAGAGAAGAAATACTTATTACAGAAATTCCTTATCAGGTAAATAAGTCAAGAATGCTTGAAGGTATTGGCGAACTTGTCAAAGAAAAAAGAATTGAAGGAATTTCAGGCATACAGGACAGCACAAATGACAGAAATGGTATTCATATTTTGATAGAAGTAAAAAAAGATGCTTCTGCAGAAATTGTGCTTAATAATCTCTATAAGTATTCACAGCTTCAGGAAAATTACAGCATTAATTTTCTTGCAATAGTCGATAATGTTCCTAAGGTACTTAATCTTAAGGAAATGCTTGAACATTATCTTAAATTCCAGGAAGATGTTGTAACAAGAAGAACAAAGTTTGATTTAAAAAAGGCCCTTGAAAGAATGCATATTCTTGAAGGATTTATAAGAGCACTTGACAACATTGATGAAGTTATTTCAATATTGAGAAGTTCTCAGACAACAGCTGAAGCTAAAACAAGACTTATTGAAAGATTTGGTTTCTCAGATGTACAGGTAAATGCTATCTGTGAAATGAGATTCAGAAGCCTTGTAGGTATGGAAAGAGAAAAACTTGATAACGAATATGCTGAACTTACAAGACTTTCAGAAGAATGGAAGGCTATATTGGCTGATGAAAACAAGCTTTTTGAAGTTATAAGAAATGAAATGCTTGAAGTTAAGAAAAAATATGGCGATGAAAGAAGAACAAGACTTGTAGATGATATGGGCGAAATTGATATGGAGGATATTATATCTGATGATATATCAGTTGTAACAATGACTCATTTAAATTATGTAAAGAGAATTCCTCTTGATACTTATAAAACTCAGCATAGAGGAGGAAAAGGAGTAATAGGACTTCAGATGAGAGAAGAAGACTGTGTTAAGAAATTATTCGTAAGTTCTAATCACAGCTATATTCTCTTCTTCACAAATAAGGGCAAGGTTTACAGAAAGAAAACTTGGGAAATACCTGAGGCTGGAAGAAATGCAAAGGGAACTCCTATAGTAAATCTTCTTGAGCTTGATAAGAATGAGGAAATTTCAGCCGTTATACCTGTTAAAAACTTTAATGAAAATGATTATCTTGTTATGATAACAAAACAAGGTATAATAAAGAAAACTTCTGCTGAACTCTTTAATAATATAAGAAAGGGCGGGCTTATTGCCGTTAATTTAAAGGATAATGACGAGCTTATATCAGTATTTACTACAAATGGTAATAATGATATACTGGCTGCAACAAGAAATGGTATAAGTATCAGATTTAATGAATCTGATGTACGTCCTATGGGAAGAACAGCTACAGGTGTTAAAGCTATCAATCTTGCTGATAATGACTTTGTAATAGGTGCAGATTCAGTAACAGATGAAGATAAAGTCCTTCTTGTTACAGACAAGGGCTTTGGTAAGTGTACATCATCTGATAATTACAGAGTTCAAAGCAGAGGAGGCAAAGGACTTAAAACATATAAAATTACAGAGAAAACCGGAAATATAAGAGGACTTTCAATTGTAAATGACAGTGAAGAGCTTATTATGGTTACAAGCGAAGGCATTGTTATCAGAATTAAAGTTAAAGATATTTCTACTGTGGGAAGAATTGCTCAGGGTGTTAAACTTGTTAATTTAAATGAAGGTGTATCTGTAATAAGTATGGATAAAATTGATGAACAGTCTGTTGATTTAAATGAAAATACATCAGAAAACAGCCAGGAATAAGCATAGTTTGTATTTTATATAAAATATAATATTATAAAAAATAAACGGTTTATACATTGATTATTTGTATTTAACCGTTTATTTTTTTACAATTAAATAATCTATGTATTAATTTTGATATTACAAATTTAAATTTGCAGTTTGAATTTATTATTATACAAAACTTGTATGAAATTTAATATAATTTAGCATATTTAGTAGAAATATATAATATTTAGTACTATATATAGTATAAATGTCGAAATTTTTTAATTGAAATATTATATTTATTTTGCTATAATTTTTAAGGGTGATTTAAGTATGAAAAAAATTGAAAAATTTAGTTTGGAATACATAAATAATTTTAAATTATATATAGGTATATTAAAAGATGAAAATGAATTTTCAATTGTAGGAATGTTAATCAGAAATGAAGAAGTTGTTGAATATTGTGAAACCATAGGAATTAAGGATCGTAATAAAGTTGATGAAATATTTAATATCTTCATATCAAATAAAGTATTTCCCAGCCATTTCTATAATATAATTGATGATGTATATAGGGAATAATAAAAAAAATAAAAAAATTTAAAAAAAATGCTTGACAAATCTTATATATTACTGTATACTATTATTTGTCGCTGGTACTTAATAATTAAGTACTTAAATATATAGATATATGGCTCGGTAGCTCAGCTGGTTAGAGCGCTGGCCTGTCACGCCAGAGGTCGAGGGTTCGAGCCCCTTCCGAGTCGCCATATATGGGAGCATAGCTCAGCTGGGAGAGCATCTGCCTTACAAGCAGGGGGTCACAGGTTCGAGCCCTGTTGTTCCCATTTTTAAATACTGCACTAGCAGTATTTAAGCCCGGGTGGCGGAACTGGCAGACGCACAGGACTTAAAATCCTGCGGGAGTTAAATCCCGTACCGGTTCGATTCCGGTTCCGGGCATTTATGAAGGAGGGCTTCGAGTTAGTCGGGGTTCTTTTTTATTAATTATTTAAAATATATATGAAAATATATATAAAATTTTCCTTGACAAATGTTTTAACTTATGGTAAAATATATTTGTTAATGACAATTAGTAATAATCCTCGATAGCTCAGTGGTAGAGCAATCGGCTGTTAACCGATGGGTCGTAGGTTCGAGCCCTACTCGGGGAGTTTCTTTTGATTTCGGCTCGTTGGTCAAGCGGCTAAGACGCGGCCCTCTCACGGCTGAAACAGGGGTTCGATTCCCCTACGAGTCATCGCTTTTTATAAAAGCTTAATATGGCGACATAGCCAAGTGGCTAAGGCATTGGACTGCAACTCCACGATCCCCAGTTCAAATCTGGGTGTCGCCTTGTAAAAATCCTGTGAAATATTTTTCACAGGATTTTTTGTAACCACATTTTTATAATTGTTTTATTAATGTAAATTAAATTTTATATTATGTAAAAATTAATAAACAATTTATTGACATAGCTCCATAATTGTTGTATTATAAGTATAATCCGCTTGATTGGGGGAAAACTAAATATGAATAATAATAAATATGAGGATAATATGGAATCAGAAGAAAGTCAGTCAAAAACTTCGAGTATTTTTAAGGAAATAATGAGTTGGATTTTTACACTTGTATTTGCTGTTGTTTTTGCTTACTTAATAACTAAATTTGTTATAGTAAATGCGGTTATACCTTCAGCATCAATGGAAAATACCATAATGACAGGAGACAGAATTATAGCCAACAGACTTGAATATGATTTCAGCTCACCTGAAAGATATGATATAGCGGTATTTAAATATCCGGACAGCCCCGATACACTGTATATAAAAAGAGTGATAGGAATGCCTGGAGATAAGGTTGAAATAAAGAATAATGATATTTATATAAACGATTCTACTGAGCCTCTTGAAGATAGTTTTGTAAATGGTGATATGGTTACAGATGATGCAATATATAATGTACCGGCAAAAGGAGATTCTTTAGAGGATTATATTGATTATATAGAAGATGTCGAGATTTATGACAGCGACGGAGATGGCCTTTTTGATGAAGATTGTTATTTTATGATGGGTGACAATAGAAACAGGTCTGCTGATTCAAGATATTGGGATAATAAATTTGTTCCTGAATCATTTATGCAGGGAAAGGCTATATTCAGATATTATCCAATTAATCAAATGAAAATAATTAAAAATGATTTTTAATCATAATATAAATATTAAAGTATTACTTATTATTGTAAAGGAGAGTATATATTATGGCACAGACAGTTACCAAAGATATGATTATAGGTGAATTAATTATGATAGACAGAGGTATCGTACCTATTCTTATGCAGGCAGGTATGCATTGTGTAGGCTGCCCTTCTTCTCAGGGTGAAACTCTTGAAGAGGCATGTATGGTACATGGAATGGATGTTGAAGCTTTAGTATCTGATATTAACAGTTATTTGGCTTCTAAATAATTTTATTTGGTTTACAAAGTATTATAGCATAAAAACAGACCGGGTTCGTTTTGCCGGTCTGTTTTTAATTGGCGGGGAAAATATGCAAATAAGAAAATATCAAAAATCTGATTGTAAAGAAATGGCTGAACTTTTTTATAATACAGTTCATAGTATAAATTCAGCAGATTATAGTACAGAACAGCTTAATGCATGGGCAACAGGCAGTGTAAATTTGGAAAAATGGAATAAAAGATATAATGAAAGTTATACCCTTGTTGCTGTTAAAGATGACATTATTTTAGGATTTGGCAATATATACAGTTACGGTTATTTAGATATGTTATATGTCCATAAAGACTATCAGCATAAAGGAATAGCATCAGAAATATGCAGCCGTCTTGAAAAACATTTTGATGTAGATAAAATAAAAGTTCATTCTTCAATTACAGCAAAACCATTTTTTGAAAAAAGAGGCTACAAAACTTTATATGAGCAGATAGTCATTAGAAATGAAATTAAGATTGTAAACTATGTTATGGAGCTATTATTATAAATGTGGCGGTATTTTAAATTAATTGTAAATATAGAAAATTTAAATTTTGTTAAAGCGTCAATAATGAAATAAACTTGGATGAACAGCACTGCCCTTTGTTTTGTCTAAAAACGAATTTAATATTGCAATATAAATAAAGGTATGGATATCAATACCACCTATGCCTGTACAGATCAAAAAATTTAGCTTGGAATATTGACATATGTATCCTTTTTGTATGTTTTCTTTTTATTTGGCTCAAATTTTGATTTTAAGAGATTTTATTTTTTATGTTATATATTTATTCTCGTAATACAAAAAAACCTCTACGGCTACAATAGAGAGCTTAAATTTGATTTTAAAAGTAATGAGTGTATAAACTATAAAATATACACACATAAAAAAGAGGACTGTAAACCTTAAGTAAACAATCCTCTCAAAACTTTTCTGTATTTAATTTATGGCTTTACTCCGTACCTCCCGCCTAATGTATAATAGTCAGATAAACTTGGGTTGAGGAAAGGAGTATGTATCTACAATGAAAAAATTAGTATTCTTAATTCTTGCTTTTTTATTGCTTTTTTATTGCTTTTACTTAATTCCATCAAAGCATATTAATCTTGTAAATTAACAGTTATAGTCAACTATAGATTTTTTAATCACACAATACTAGCCATATTTTAAATAGTCAACCCCGTGCAGAAGTTTTATCTATGTTGACATTAAAACCAACTTGGGTAAGATAGTATCCACGTGTTACTTGTACTATTCCATTCGTATACGCACCAACCACCTAGTCCATACGTTCTTACTTCACCATCTGTACCTGTGTCTGTTGGTTTATAAGCTCTGGCTATAGCATCCCACTCGCTATACTTCCAATGTCCCTCTCCTGTATCTGGATTCACTATATAGGTGTCACCTAATGGAGCATAGGTGCCATCAGAGCCAGAGTAATTTTTTACGGTTAATCCTGATGCTTCTACCATTCCTTCACAAAGTGATACTGGCTGTCCTTCTCCGATTACTCCTGCCATACCTTCTTGTAGTGTGTAGGTCTGTCCATCTGCTCCTGTTACTACGTCACCTACACTGTAGCCTCTGTTGATTGCCATTTGTTCAAGTGTTGTGGAGACTGATTCTTGCGTTCCTGTGGATGCTACTACTCCGCTTGTGTCTCTCTTACTTGAGTTGATACATTTATATATCATGACTGCACTATCTTCTCTTGTTAAAGAAGCACTTGGGTTAAACACTCTATCTTGATCACCTACAAGTATACCTGCAATGTATAACTGCTTTATGCTTTGAGCGTTCTTATCGCTTGATACTGTGCTGTAGTCTCCTATTGTCTGAGTCATATCATAGCTTGAAAAATCTGTTGTCAGTGTTTCGCCCTTTAATACTGTTAAACACTTTGCCATGATTGAAGCTGCCTCACTTCTTGTGATTGGTGCTGTTAAATCATAGCTTGATAAACCACTCAGAATGTTTAAGTATGCAGAACCTGTTACAAGCTCAATTGCACTACCACCCCAAATATTATTTAGATTGTAGGTATTAATCACTTCATTGTAAAATGATATTTCATCTCCTGGTACAGTTTCTTCTGATGAATCAGAAGCGTTTGCTATGAGTTCTCCTGTTGTGTCACAGGCGTTCACACACATCGATAGGAATTCTAAGACTGTTATCGTTCCTTGTGGTCTGAAGGTGTTGTCTTCAGGATAGCCCTGTATACTGCCTGCGCTTACTAAACTCTCTACTGCTTCCCTTGAGTAGTCTCTTATGCTTGCATCATCAG
>CAZGIC010000020.1:0-23959 GCA_964526435.1 uncultured Lachnospiraceae bacterium
TTTGCAACAACATTTTCATCTATATTCTCACTTATATTAGTGCTTATATTCCCCTCTATATTACTTATATTGTCCGTGTTATTGTCAGGATTAAGGGAAACCTTGCCCTCAATAACCTCAGAATTATTTTTAACTGCATTATCCCCACTTGCAACAATATCTTCATTATCATCTACAACTTCTTCATCATTTGAAATATCTTCTCTTTTACCTGTATCAATATTAAAATAATCCAACATAAGTGTTTCAAGTAATTCCATTTTACCTTTTATGACTTTTTTGTCTTTTGTCGCCTTTGCGTTTATAGCATCAAAACAAACACCATTTATTTCTTTACTATGTAAGCCATCTCTAAAAGCTCTCATAAAGTCAATAAACTTCTTATCTTCTATTTTAAGCTCTATAAACTTATTAAACAAGGCAAACCATAAGAAAGTATTTTTTGTTGTGAACATATCTTCAACATCATCACTATATACAGTTTCCAGCCTTGCTATACACTCCCTCATCTGAGAAAACATATCATCATTTCCATTGTTTTTAATAAAAATACTTGTGTTTTCAATATTCTTTTCCCAGTTATCCAAAAAATTTGTAACCATTACAGCCTCAACAATAATTCTGTTTATAGTACCATTCTGAAACGCAGTTCTTGTAAATTTACCACAATCTTTAAAGAATGCCATTGCAGACAAACTTTTAACCTGTGAAGCAAATCTTTCGCCAATTTTTGTAATTCCTTTTTGCATTGCCGACATTGGTTTCCCTTGATTATATCTAACAATATGATAAGCAATATCCTCTTTACTACAATTAATATATTGTGTTATTTTGAAAGAATAATTATCAAAAGCTTCCTGTAAATCAGGCGGAAGCTGTGAATATTTTTTATTCATTATATCACATGTATGCTTTTCTGTCTTAGGGAACCCATCTTCATCTGTAATATATTCACCATTTTCATCAGTTATTTTAGCATACCATTCAATAATAGGTCGTCTTATCTTCTTGCTGATAGTAAATATATTATTTTTAAACTCTAATATTGTTATGCATCTTTGTTTGCCGTCTAATGCCCAGATATAGGAATTATCATTCCTGATTTCTTCCGCAAATATTAATTCAGGAACAGGGTTACCCTGCAATATATCACTTATTAAATTGCCCTTAACTTCAGGAGACCAAACTTCCCCTCTTTGCAAAGGATGGTCGAATAGTATATCTTTTTTGTTCATTTTTCTTATAATTGAGCTTACACACAACTGATTATAAACACATTTTTCCATCGTTGACGGTGGGTTCTTATCAATCATAGTCCATTTTGGCATATTATTCATATCAAACATTCTTTTATCCTCCTCATAAATTCCATTTCTATTCTTGTCTGTTATTATATTGTAAATTTTCATAACAATACAATTCCTTGTTGTACTGTTTATATTTAAATTCCGACAGGTGCATAATTTTTTATTTGTTTAGTTTTATAGCCTTTGGCTTTTAATTAAAAATATAACTTTAATCACTTCCTTTCAAAAAAGAATAAAAGTAGCATTATTTTATCAAATCAGCGTGTGACAGCGGTTTTTGTTTTCTAAATGAATAATTCTAACGAAAATATTAAATCTTCTCTCACACGCTAATTTCACGCTTAAAATTGATTTTCAAAATTGTTTGTCAATTCCGATATGCTTTCTCTTAATAACTGTAATATCTCATCTAAAGTTTTACAGTCGCTTTCTTTTACAATTTGAGTTAAAATACGTTCAATTACATACTCAAGTTTATTATAATAAGCCATTTCCTTATATCTAATTTCCCCAGTTTTTTTACTCTTGATTTCTTGACAAATAATAAAATTGTGCTTATCAGATTTAAGCCTATAGTTTTCATTAAGTTTAATATCAAGCATTTATTTCACTTCCAATCTTGTTTTGTCGTCGATCCAACTCATCTGATGTATGTTCCCTTTTCATCCAATGTAGATTTTTGCAAAGGCAAAACGGACTTTTAATTTCACCATATAGCTTTATATCAATATTCATATCTCCTTATAGTATAAAATCATATTTATCAAATATACTGACGTCACGTATTTTGTTAAGGTAACTTGTATATCCTTCTTGTTTATATAAGTTTTCATATTTTTCATTTTCAGCAATAACATAATCATATACTTCATATATTTCATCTTCCGTATAATCCTGTCCTTTGCCTTTAATGAGTTGTTGATACATTTGTGCAAGCTTGCGTTTTTTATTTGCAGCATTAACATCTGTATTTATACATATATTTGAATTAGAAACATACTTTTCTCTTTCTTGTTTTGCATATTCTTCTATGTATTCTTTATCTTCATATCTCCCATATATATTTGATAATCGACTAATATTTTTATTTTTATCAATAATCATATGTTGTCGCCTGCATACATAAATTAATTTTAAATCTTCTAATAATTTATTGTAATTGATGATACTGGATTGTGATAGTGATAATAAATTAGCAAAATATTCTATTGTCGCATTTCCAATTACATTTTTTTTACTATCTCCATTATTTAACTTAACTTCTATTTTTTTATTTATACAGCTCATTAAAGAAATAAAATATCTTAATACCTTAAATGAATTACATTGTTCATCTTGTGTGTCTTTTAGTATAGAATAAATTTCACATGCTTTTACAGTAACATATTTTTCTTTTTGAGTATCAAATAACAAATTAGAACAATCGATAATTAAATTTTTATTATATTTATCAATTATTGAAATTATATTATTATCAACCAATTCAGCTAATCCATGTTCTATATTACGCATAATGCGATTTCGTTGCTGCTTTGTTTTTCCTGTAAGAAAATAAATAATCTGATGATATATAACACATATCGATTTAAAATCATATGGAATAGCTAACGCATCCAACGCACAATAAACTGCAATCGCAGAATCAGATAATTTAAGATTGGTTAATATGTTTATAGGTACAAATATATTTATCTTAGAATTTTGTTTCATATTTTTTTCTCCTTTCTTGTGGCTTCCAATTTTTTTTGCAAATATTAATTTTGAAGCACGCCGTTTGAACGGTTTTGTTTAAAATGTGTCAGAATTTGGAGATAATTATTTTTAATGATATATAATATATATAGATATATATAAATATATATTTATCGTCTCCCCGTCTTTGCTCTTCTTTTTTATATCTTTTTTTGTTTTTTATCTAATACATCCCTCATCTGTTAATTCTTGTTTTATTTCTTTTTCAAGTGCAATTTTTTATTTGCTTGTATAGCGAATATGTTTTGCCTGCAATATTGTTTGTCCTGATATATCTATATTTGATTTTCTTATATGTAATTGAGAAGGGGATATATTTGTCTTTTGCTATATATTTGAATATCATAAAATTTGTTTTGATATATGTTTTCTTTCATATAAGCAAAATCATTCACCCGGTATATATTGCTTTCGTATTCATGCAAGACAATAAACATTTGCACACAAAATAAGCCCCCTATATTTCTCTTGTGATATTACAGGCACATATATGAGAGCAACATCATTTTTTTCATTTATGTTTTATATACCCCGGTATATGAGCTGTTTTATTTTGATATGTGGATATAGAGTAGAAAGATATATTATTACTGTTTTGTTGTTTATAAGATGTGTATGTTATTGTAATTGATAGCTTTGCCTAATTTGTTATCAGATGGAGTAGCAAATTACGACCCCATCTGATTTGTCATCTTCTTCAACTTCATTTGCCAACAGGTGATTTTAGTTTTACTTTGTTTTATCTTTTTTGTTGCTTGCTTTCTTTTTTTCTTTTTCTTTCATCATGTTCTCAATCTTTCATTGCGTTTTTAGCTTTGTTGTCGCTGTTAAAAATGTATTTTATATGTCTTACAAAGGGTTTTGCCTTGTTTCCTTCTTTGTCTGCTTTTACCAGAACATGTTCATTATCATCAAAAATTTTAATTATACTTACACGTTCCACTCCTGTGTAACTACATGTATAATATTTTTCTCCAATTTGAAGTTTTCTTTGTTTTGCTGTTTTGTTATTCATAATTATGTACATCTGCCTTTCATTTTATATTTTTTCTTATAAATTACAATAATATTTTGAGCTGTGAGGCGTTTTCCCAATTACACCTATAAAACTATGCCTGAATCGCAAAAACGTCTGATAGCTCCTTAAACCTTAATATTAGAATAGAAAATTTTGAAAGCTTACTTTGCTTGTATGTGACATTATTGTTTTGAATAGCATAATTATAATAATTGGTCATAAAGTAATTTTGCTTTTTCTCGTACCTTTTTTGATTTATTATCAATACTTATTTTCTTAATAATATCTATTGCATCTTTCGCTTCCTCTTTGTTTTTAATAGCGTATTGTAAAAAATGCTTATCATCTAAGTATTCAAAATGACCTTCATTAATCTTTCTTATAAAATATTCAATCGGTGTTTCTGATTTAAATGCACTTATTTCTACATCCCAATTATGTGATAATTCCTCTAAACTTATTGGTGTTGTTTGAATTTTTGGATGATATTTCTTTAAGCACACACTTATTTTCATTAAAATTTACATAAATAGGTCTATACCATTTTTCATTATCTATAATATATTTTGCAATATTTTTTTGAAATTCTTTTAATTTTTTATTTTTTTTCATTAGTTTGTTTTCCATTATATTCAGTCCTCCCTAATATTTTTTCTATTATTTTTAATACAATAAAGCGGTGAATGATTTGTTTACCGTCATATAACAGTATTTTTATATTAATGCTACTATATATAGTATTATTTATTACTTACCCCACCATATATAGTATTATTACCTCAAAAAGCTAAGTTTTATTTTCATTTAAACCAAACCATAATCTTTTATAACAATTTTGTTTTCTAAAATATCGAACATGAAATTTATATATTATACTAAATAAAGAGTTTTCACCGAACCTTATCTGATAGTAATAAATAAAGACACGATTTATAAAATGATACCATAATAATGACCTTAATAAATCATCATCATGGTACCTATTGTTTTACTGCCCTCTTAAATTACGTTACTCTCAAACTATTAATTCAGAAATCTAAGCAGTAGGGTTTTGCTTTCTTTCTATTTGTTTTCCGAATATTTTACCTAAAAAGTAAAAAGTTTCAGCCACATTATATAATTCATCTGTTATTTTATCAGAATAATTTTCTTTATTCCAAATAGGATAAATAATCAAATCCATAATATCCTGAGCTATATCATCATGAATATCAGCTTCTTCTTCTTTGAAATGCTGATATTCCAATATTTTTAAAATATCTGAATATTTATTATAGAATATTTTTAATCTTGACTTATTACATTCCTCATCTAATTCAGAATTTAAGATTGTACGATACATATTAAATAAGTGTACTATAAAACACTTTTCACCTTCACTGAAATGCTTTTCATTTTTCCTATAATATTCACGTTTTTCCTCATCATTCCCATTAAAATTAAAAAAATCCACTACTAAAGATACATATTTATCATATAATTTAGAATTACTATTCATCAAAAGCATATCATTAAATTTAACCCATGTTCCTGTGTCTTTCCATTGTTCCCATGTTTTTCTTCCTGCAAGCTCATTGCATATAAATGCTAATCTTTTTATTGACAGTTTCTGTATATCGTTAAAATCCATGCTATATATGTGAAATCTTTCGTTTACAGGCTTCATTATTTGCTTTTCTCTTCCAGTTAATTCAATTATTGTTGGTATAATACTCATTTCAAATTCCTCCATTCATTTAATAAATTTGATTTCTAATTACTATCTGGCTTTACAAAATACAGCATATAAAAATATTCCAAACATTATAGCCCATGCACAACCATACATAATAATTCCCTCCCGTATAATTTTGTGATTTTCTATTCCTGCGTTACTACACAGTTTCTTTTAACCTTTACAGTTGCATATGTAAGTTTTACTTTAACAGATTTTTCTCTTCCTGCTCTTTCTCCTAAAAGAGTACCCAATTCATCTGCAAAATCGACTATCCATACAAAGCCATTCCATAGGTCTTTAAAAATTTCCTCTACATCTGACATAAACTTTTTCATTTCTTTTATCCTCCTATAAACTCTGTAAAAGTACTTCTTTTAAGTCCATTTGTGCTTTATCATAAAGATAAGCATTTCTATTCCCTTTATAAAATGCCGGCATTTTTGTATTTTTATATGTATCCTCAACTTTTGCAAGGATACTATTATATATTTCTTTAGAAATACAAAAATCCATACACAAATCACTAAATTTCTTTTTCCATTGCGTCATATATTAAAGTCTCCCTTTATCTTATATTTATATATTACTCTTTAACATATTTCCATTTTAACTGTTCTAATAAGCTGTATAAGACATTTTTAATCTTTAACAATATAAAAATCTTATAAAACATAAAATCGTCTTATAAAAGCTCATTTAGCGTTTTTTTGACGTCTACACCTCTTACAGTTCCTACCCTCTTGCGTATTTTCAGATTTAAATCTGTATCCCTCGGAGTTGACGTCTATTAAATTTTCAAAGTTCATTGCAACGTAAATTTACATTGTAAGCCTCTATTTACTTTGATGTTACAACCTTGTTTCAGTTGATGCAGGTATTTTATATTATTCAAAGTCAACATTTATTACAGTGTTTCTTTCAAGCGTTACTATACAGTTTATAGGACTATCAAAATAAAAATTTTCTGTTTCTGTGTACTGGTATAAGTTCCCGTTGCTATCTGTAAGATTAAGAATTAAATCCCCATTTTGATAAGCAACACCTATTACAGTACATTCTTGAATTATAATATCACCCCGACCATTTAATGGTTCAAGTGGAGCAGCGACTACACCTACAAGCATTGTTGCTGATATAATTGTTGTTGCAATAGATAAAATTGTTTTTTTCATAGTAATTACCTCCTTTATATTTTGACTACCTGTACACCCCGTTAAGAGATGTACAACGCTTCCGGCTTAAAGTCCTGTTTATAGCCGCCGGAACGGCTTTAATTTTCGCCTAAGATATATTTAACCGCCTTTTCTGCTTTACTGCTTGCAGATACTATAAAACGGCTATCATTCTTTAATACTTTCAACCAGCTTTGTATATATGCGGTTGAGTTTTTAAATGTTTTTGATGTTTCAATATTCAGCATATTTAATAACATTGCACTCCCCATTTCAGCTACTAATTCTTCTTTGCTATATGTTTCATTCCCAAACATTGCAAGGCTGTCAGTGTTTAATCTGTTTAGTCTTGTTTTGTGCCCTGTACTATGTACTATTTCATGAAAAAGTGTGCTATAAAACTCTTCTATGTTCTTGTATTGCTCCTTACAAGGTACTTGAATGTAATCCTGTGAAGGATTGTAATATGCTTCATTAGAAACAGTTTCGATTATATTTATGTGTTCCCTATCCCTATAAATATTTTTTATATTTTCCGCCTCTTCAATAGGTTTAATCTCTATTGATTTGAGTATATTTTTAGGTTCAACGCCTTCAACCTGTGAAATATGAAAGACATTGTAATATTTTAATAAAGGTATTGTCTTTATTTCTTTTGCTCCGTCTTCCTGTGTTTCTTCAATTTGTTGTATTTTCCAAAATACCACTATTTCGGATTTAGCACCTTTTTTAATGTGACCACCTAAATTTACCCATTGTTTAAATGTTGCATACTCACCGCTATAACTAAGTAACATTTGATTAAGTAAAGAATAAGGCTTGTTGCTTATTCTATTATAAGCCCCGTTTATAGTACCGCTCCATGGTTTTTTCCATGGTATAATACCATTTTCAAGCTGTTCAATTATTCTGTCTGTGACCATTTCATAAACTGATTTCATATATAATTACCTCCTTAAAATTATATATTTGTGATACCCTTAAAGGGGATTTGCACCCCTTTATAATGCCCCTTGCAAGAGTTTATTTAATTCTTAATACATTATAGTAAGTAGTTTTTTCATAAGATTTTAAGTCATCCCCCAAAATCTCTACTAAGCTTTTTTTATCAAGTGCAACTCTGCTTTGTGATTTATAGGTAATTTTTGCACTTGCTGTAATTTCAGTTTCAAGCTTATTTTCTTTCATATAGTCAATGATTTCATTTTCTATATGCTTGATTTCATTTTCTAACTCTTCTTTCATCGTCTTTAAATTTCTTAAGTTTTGTACTCTTGTTTCAAGTTCTGATTTTGCTATACACATAATAGTTACCTCCTTGATTTGACTTTTTAAATTTATTATGTTATTATTTTGTTGAGATGTTTTTGTTATCTCTTGTTTATGTATATATTATACACCTATTTTGAGTGTTTGTCTATTGACATTATACACATATTTCAAGTGTTTATTTTGTTTGTTTTGCACACTTTTAATAGGTGTATATTTGTTTAATATATAAAGAAAGTAGGTGTATTTTATGCTTAAATATAAAATTGATGTTTTACAAGCCTTAAAAGATAAAGGTTATAGCACTTATAAATTAAGGCAATTAAAATTAATTGAAGAGTTTCAAATTCAAAAAATTAGAATTGGAGATATAGCAAGTAAAGAAGTATTAAACACTTTATGTACTCTCCTTCAATGTCAACCGGGCAACTTATTAGAATATGTGCCTGACGATACAGAAAATAATATCTTACATGAGTAGGTGAAAAATATGCCAGCAACACAAAACGAAAGACAAAAAAAATGGGGGGGCAAAATATGCCCGCCCGTCAATTTTAATACCAAAAAATTTAAATGAAGATTATAAAAATTTTGTAAAAAATAAAAGTTATAACTCTTTGAACGATTATTTTAATACTATTATAGAATTAGACTGCAACAACAAAATTAATATACCTGATAAAAAAGAAGCTGAAAAACTGAAAGAGGCACAGCAGGAATAATATAAACGCATAAAAAAAGCCCCTTAAAATAGGGCTTGCAGGCTTGCATATAAAGAGTTATTAAAGGCTTGTATAATATAATTGCTTATATATGCTATATACATCTGTATAATATACCCCCGACACTTTACATTATTGGGGGAAGCAGTCAGGTCGTGAGGCGGTTATCTATTCTATACATAAAATAGGACAAATTTCAAAATATCGAATGATTTAAATTTGACATAAACATTTGAAGTAAAATTATATATATTTACAAATTATACAAAATAATGTATAATGTTTGTAAGCAAGAGGGAATGACAGGGCGGTTGTTCCTCCCCTATTCTGAAAAGAAAGGGGTGGTATTATGGATAATGAAATATTATATTTAACTATATTGTTTTTGATTATTTACATAATAAAAAAATAACCGCCCCATCCTTGCAAGATAAGCGGTTATTTTAAATACTTGTAATTGTGAGGTACAACCGTTCGGTTGCTCCCTCTTGTGATTTAATAATAGCATAAATAGAGGTAAAAGTCAAGCACTTACAGGAATGTGAGTGCTTTTATTATGCTTAAAAACGCACGAAAACGCACGAAAAAACACGCGTGCGTTTTTTATGATAAAAACTAAACGGTAACGATTTTATTTGATTGATTTAACTTGCTGAACTGACAAATTTAAGGCAATAAAAATGCTGAAAGTGGCTTAAACAGCGGAAAGTTTAACTTGCCGGTAACTTACCTAATTATAAAATCGTAAAAAAAAAGCATACCAAGTATCTCTACTTGATATGCCTTAATTAATCATCTATTTCAATCTTCCAATTCAACATAGCTTCATATAATTTATTAGGTATCTTATTTTTGTATTTATCGGCTGTAATCATAATAAGTGCTTCTTTATGTTTTTTATATTCTAAAAATGCTTCCTCTGGTGTGTCATAACTTTTTAGCTTTATCTGAACATTATCAATCTTTAATTCAGCTCTATATTTATTTTTGTGAGCACATACTCCAATTGGATATTTCCCTCGTTTTTTCTTCCCATTAATAAAAAGAGTATTGATTTTGTGTGGGACAAAAATACAGGTTTCAGGACTATATACTTTATTCCCCTTACATAAAATATCTTTATCTAAATCCATTTGTTCATTGCCGACCATATAATAATTTTCTTCTACCCATTTATAAAAATTCTTTTTATCTTCTAACCAATAATCACAAATTTTACAATCCTTATATTGTGGAAATCTTTTATGTAGTTCCCTATTATAGCAACGTGTATACATATCATTCCATAAACGCCTTGCTTTTACAATATTGCTGTTTAGAAATGGGATATACTCCTGTATTCTATTTAAATCCTCAACTGTAATTTTACCCGTTATTAAATCATTCATTTCTTTATTGCTTACATATATAAGATTATTGTATTTACTGTTGGCGTTATCTCCATCAATATGATATATTCTATCTTTGCCGGGGACTTTTTTAAGAAATGTTGTTGCAACTAAATAATCCGCATATAAATCTTTTGAATAAGTTGAACCATCATAGTCTTCAAAAAATATTTTCCAATGAACCTTTCCTACACTTTTACTTATTGTATTTTTATGTATATATATCTTTCCTTTAGTATCATTTGCTAATCTTCCTTCAGATGAAATATAATAGTGCTTAGTTCCCTCAATTAGAATAAATGTCTCTAATGGATTTAATAATTCTATTCCCGCTTTCTTTGTATCTAATATTTCAATTTCACTCATTAAATATTTATCACCTTATTCCTTTCTGTTACAATGACCATATATTTTATATATTAGTTTGCAAACTTATATATTATTAATAAATAGGTAATGGCGGACTTTAAACATAAAATTTAGTTATATACCTCCCCATATTACCTACATAAACTCAATACCTTTTCGTTATTGAGTTTTTTTGCAAAAAAAAGATGATATGAGCTTGCATATCATCTATAATTATATTATATTCTTTTCTATATCTTCAAATATATCATCAATAGCCGCAGCTAAATGTCTATTTATAATTCGCTGTAATTCAATACTATCCATTGTCCCATACAACTTTGTTAATTTACTTATATTTTCACTATTAATAATCACTGCCATATCTTTAAAATTATTATTCATCTTGACTATTCACCTTCTTATTATATCTTTCATTTGCTTCCTGTAATTTAGTTCCTAAATATATTTTGGTCTGATAGTGTGCAGGGGCTATAAATTTCTCATTTGTATATGGATTTACACGCATACGTTCCTTTACATATGATGGTTTTATTGTTATGTATCCATTTATCTGTATAGTATCACCTTCTGCTATGGCATCTCTCACTGTATCTAAAAAAGCATCTAATACATTATTTACAATCTCTTGTGAATATTTTAAATGATATTTACTTTTATATGTTATTTTATTCCCTCCAACGACAATTTTTGTATCTTTTAATCTTTCTACTATTCTATTAATTACTCCGGGTTTAATAATTGAATCGTTCATTTGCAATTCCTCCTGTTATTATATAATTTGTTTTTTTTAATTCTTATGTACAATGGACTATATTCTAAATTGTATATCTATCTTTTTATGATTAATATGTATTGGAAAATAAAGTATATAAGGTATATAAAGAAAAATTTAAGCACTAAAATAAACCAATATCAAACACGGATATTGGCTTATGCAAATGTCTAAATATTAAATTGTATTTTTCATGATATTACACTGAATATGTACACTTAATTATAACAATAATTTAATACAAAATATTATTAACACCAAAAATCTGATGCCAAAATTGATGCCAAAATGACAGCGACAACAAAAATCCTCCTTTTTCTAGTATTTTTAATTGGGACATAATTCAAGTCCCCCTGTCCGCAGTATTTTTATATATAATCATAAATACATATCTTTAATATAAATAACAAATCACACTTAATCATTGGCTTTATTCAGACAGCCTTCCCAATATATTTTTCCCGCAATAAAAAGTTTATCATTTATTTCCCTAAGAGTCAGTCCTTTTTCAACAGCATTAATAAGAACAAATATATTTCCTTATACAAATTTGAAAACACAATAACTCACCCCGTATCCACTTCTATACATAACATTATCATTTTTTATAAATATGTTTTTCAATATCTCTGCTGTAAAAACAGGGATGCCTGTCATACATATAAACATCTGTATTATGTTCCCTTCCGTATTCAATAAAAATTTCTTCCGCTGTATTTGCCCCATAGTCAGCAAGTTTACCCAAAATCACAATACACTCTGGATTTAATATTTCTATTTCTTTTGTAATAAATCCTCTGTATTTTTTTGCATACTCTTCAAGAGCTTTAAAGTCACATTTTGGACCGCCGCCTTTTTTATTGATATTCATATAAGCACATTCCTTGAGAGAAATATCTTTGCCTATATATCCTGCAATCAGATCCATACAGTTATAATATTTTCTTCCATTTTTCTCTTTGCCCCATACAACATTTTTAAACCAAAAGTCTTTATCCTTTCCCCAACTCTCATCGAGAGGTTTACTGCAGTGAGATTCACGACAGACAAACAAAATTTTATGGCTGTCCAAATTTTCATTACTAATGGAACCATCATAAATAAAACGGTTTATACTATTTTCATCTCTGCACTGCTTTTCATACCATTCACTAAATAAATTTTCAATTTTCTCATTCATCTAATCATCCTTTCTTGTAAACATACTCTGTATTTAATTTTTTTATTGTTTACTATTTATTTAATTTTAACATAATAGTTGTTCATATTTTTGTACTAACAATAATAAAAGAGAAGACTTTCGCCCTCTCTTTTATTATTCATTATAAATTACTCCCTTTTTATTCCCTTAAATCAACAACCTCATCAAACAACTCACTATCCCCATTTATAGCTTCGCTGTTTCCTATAAAGGCAAGATATCCGTTATCGATCATTTTCTGAATACACTCAAAAGCATCATTCATATCTTCGGTACTTGAATTTTTAATACCTTCCGCATACTCATTTATTATATTTCCGTCAAATCCAAGTATCTCATATGTTATTGCCGTATAAGCCCTCGTATATTCACCTTCCGGCACCACAAAACCGCTGTATGCAGCCACAATGTAACTGTCAAGTTCTTCCTGTGTAATTTCCACATCTTCAAATGCCTTTGCCATATTTTCGTATACTTCAGCCGTCTTACTCACATTAGGATCAGAATAGGTGTATGAATACATGGCACCGCTGTTTTGCATTATCATAAAACTGGTTCCTGCGGAATATGCACCATTTCTGTATCTTAATTCAGGTACAGTATACTGATCATTTATCATACAAATATAAGGCATATACTCTCCCTTAAAATCCGATGTAAATTCACTTATAAAAAAGCTGCACTGATTGGAGAGTTCTGCTATATAAGCTGTATTCTTATAAGTTTCGCCAAAGTCATACTCAGCTCTCTGACCATCTCCTTCAGGAAGCTTGTTAAGCACTTCATTATTTATCTTTTCCGCTTCCTCTATTCCCTCTTTGTCGCATATTACAGTTGCAATCAGGTTACTTTTGTTTACAACCTTCTCAGCCATTTCTTCAAGCTTTTCAGTAAACTCAGAGGCATATGTTTCATCAGTTTTAAGTGAATTTATAACATCTTCAAGAAAGTTATAAAATTCCTTTCCGTCAAAATAACTGCTGAATTTATATTCTTCATTTAATCCGCTGAGACCAACCTCCTGCACAAAGCCCAGAGGGTTACTTGTTCTTCCCGGATCATAGTAAGGTAAAACAGCTTCAAGAACAGGAATAATTTCCTCATAATTGCTGAAATCAGTATTCTCAAGTATATCAAGAAGTATATCAAGGGCGTCACCGTAATCTTCACTTCTGCTGTACCAGCCTACAGTAAGCATAGGTGTATATACATCGCTGTCTTTAAGTTTCTTATATGTTAAATTTACACTTCCGCTGTTTAAATAAGCAAGCATAATTTCTGTAAGTTCATCGCTTGTATAATTTTTCGTATCAATACTTGAAAGAAGCATACAGTATAAATACAGATAATACAAATCTTCCTGCTCTACACTGCCTGCATCAAAGGCAAGAGAATACCTGCCAACACTTCTTTCAATTTCCACAGAATAATTTGTCACATCCCCCAGTGTTTTTACATCTACATCAGGGTATTCTTCAGGTTCAGGCAGTTCATCGGGACTGATTGAAACATTGTTATTTTGCACAGTATTTTCGTTCCATTGATTATATTCCTCTGTTTCTTCAACCATTGCTTCAATTTCTTCGTCACTCATATTTTCCTTCATATCTTCAAGATATTCCGTTCTTTCATTGTTTATTTCCTCAGCAAGTCCCGGCTTTGGCACAGTTGCAGTCAATGCTGAATTATCAGGTTCAAGAAGCCTTGATGCAAGCTCTTTAATAATTGTCTGATTTTTATCATCTTTCATTTCATCAAAAACTTCACTGTCAATATCAAACAAATCCGTTTCTCCTGTAACAGCCCAGTATACACTTAACAGCACTGCCGAATTAACTCCAAAACTGCTGCTTTCAGACTGCAGTGACTCTGAAATTTCAATATTTTTCATTATATTGTCATAGCTGGTTCCTGCACCATTTTCTGCAATTTCATTAAGGGAATCCTTCACAATATTCATAAAGTCCTCTCTTATTTCAGGATTTGCATTATACAGTTCAAATGTCATAAAAGGTTTGTAGCTGTCAATGACTACAGAACAGCCAAATGAATTATATATTCCTGCTTCCTGTAACTTTCTTGTAAGCACTGAACTATTGCTTGAAAGTACATTGCAAAGATATGATATTTTTAATATATCCTCATAACTGTATTCCTGAAGATCAATAGCATAACTTACAACAGAAGCATTTTCAACAGTATCTCCTTCATAAGCAGGAGCATAAACAACATTATCAGTAAACTTAGCCTCTGTTGTATCATCTAAATATTCACTTAAATCAGTATTGTTATCACTGTATTTAGAAAGATATTCTTCATCAATAAATTTAAGATAATCCTCATAATCTATATCTCCGTACAGTGTAATTATTGCATTGTCAAAATGATAACACAAATCATATAATTCCTTTACATGGTCATAGGTAAGCAGCTTGTAGTTTTCAACAGAACAGCCGATCATATTAGATGCCGTTTCCCCCGGATAAAGACTGTCAATTACCGTATTATACCCTCTGTATGTTATATCTGTAAGGTATCCCATATCTTCCGAAAATACGGTTCCCCCAAGCTCTATGTCCTCATCAGGACTTTCAAGTGTATAGTTTAAAGCCTCTCTTTTGAAAAAATTCTCATTCTCCATTATTCCCGGTTCAGTCATACAGCTCAGATACACGTCCATCATTATTTTTAGCTGCTCCGAACTCATACTTGCCACCATATAATTTGTTGTAGTAAATCCTGTGCTTGCATTTACATATGTATTGTAAGTTTTATTTGCAACGTCAAAAAATATATCCGTAGCCGGATACTTTTCTGAACTTGCAAGAATAGCATGTTCAAAAACATGATTTCTGTCGCTTTCATCAGTCTGGGGTGTTCTGTAACTAATATTAAAAGTAAGATTCTTATCTTCATTTTTTATTAGAAAAAGAGTTGCCCCGCTTTTTATGTGGCTGAATGTAACAGTTTCAGCATCAGCAGCCCTGTACTCACCCCTGTCTGTTACCTTAAAACCGTAAAGCTCCTCACCTACCTCAGGCAAATCCTCCTCGCCTGTATCAGCCCATGAGGGCACAGTCACAACAGAAATAGTCATTACTGCCGTCAATAAAATAGCTGTTAAATGTTTTTTCATAAAGAGCCTCCTTTTACACCAATTTATTATTCATACACTGATTTTTGTATGCCAATACATAACTATCAATGTACCTTTTGGTATTTTACTTATCATTATACACACTTACAGAAACAATTCTTTACACATTCTTAAAATTCAGAATTTATACATTTTGAATTTACTAAAGTTAATTAATATATCCATCTTTATTAAAATAAAAATTTCTGCGATTTCATTATAGCATAATATTTATATATCAGTCAATTAAATCCATTTTTCATTAAACCAAATACATAATTGTCATTAGAACTCAATATCCCAGAATTAATAATTATATTGTTTTCTTAAATCTCATACTTACATTTTAGGTAATAGAGAAATAGTTTTTTATAGTATCCTTTCTATTACAAGTTTTATTGCCGCAGATATGCCATATAATCTATTGGGCTTTATCATTTCTATTTACCCCAAATTTCCTTTTAAAATACAAATCCATTTCTCTATGGCTTGAACCAGTATATATTGTTGTTGCAAAACTGCCATACCCGTAACCGGAATATCATCATCACCTTCTTTTAAGGCAATATTTTCTTCCAAATATGTTTTCAATACCACTATACCGCTTTCAATATTATCCAGACATTCTTGTTGCATTTCTCTTGGTATACTGTTCAAATTCACGATGACAGCATTAAAATCCAAAAAAATGTTAATAAGCTGGTTATACCATACAGATAAATAAGCCTTATGTATATTCTTATTTGTATAAAAAAGAAGAGTGCATTATTCTAATCAACGAATATGCACTCAAATTTAGCTTTTAATGTCAATTAAAATACAACCATACCATTTGACAAATTAAATTATTTTATTGGCTTCCTCCGAAACAAAAGTCAATAAAGTTATTTAATTATATTTATCGTAAATAACTAACTTAATAAAAATTTCTTATCATCTCCCTGTACGATTTCTCCTGTCTTTCTGCCATACTTAAGTCCTCTTTCAACAGCAGCTGCAAGTCCCGTTCCGCTTCTTGCATAACCCATTGTACGAATAGTCTCCTTAACAAGAGCTTCCTTATCAAGTGCTCCCTTAGCTTTAAGTGTAATACAAACTGCATTCTTAAGCTCTTGTTGACAAATTTCATCAGGTCCTCGTTTGTCATCAGAAGACACATCTATACGGTATACCCTGTATAAATCATAATCCTGGTCTTTTCTCCAATAAAATTTTATTCCGTTCTGCTTGTTAACCTTTGAATTAGTTTTCTTCAATGCCTTATCTGTAGCATCAAGTGTTGCCTGACTTGAACGGCTGATATTAAACGACCTAAGCACCTTTTTCACAAGCCTGTCATATTCAATTGGAGCTTCCGTATTTATAATGGAATTAAGCTTTTCCGTTATAATTTTCATTGAATTCTTCATTACATAATCTGAAGTAGACATAGGTGTAATTTCTATTTGTGCTAATTCATAATTCTCCAGGTGATATTCATTTTCTTTTGAGTTAGCTTCTGTCGGAAATTCTGTTCCCTTCTCCGTCGTATCCTCAGCAACTGATCCTTCTGTTTTTGTTGGAAGATATTCAGTATTTTCATTATTCAATATTTGTCCACTCGCAATTAATATATTTTCTTTCTGAAAAGATTTTAGGTCAATTTCTGAATCAATGCCTTTTTCTACAGATCCTTCAGTCGTTTCCCCTGCGTTATTATCAGCCTTTTCTTCAATTGCATCGACATATTCAAGTTGTATTTCTTTTGCTGCAATTTCTCTTTTCGCTGTATCAGAATTATCTTCATCTTCTTTTGGGAATAAAGATTTTTCTTCCATAATTTTTTTATAAGCTTCATCTTTTTTCTCATTAAGTATACGAAGCAAATTTGCAATTTCCTTATCTTTGTTGTCCCACCAGTCCATTGCCCAGACACGGTACAGTTGCCATCCTAACCCCTTAAGAACACTTGGTTGTGCTAATTCACGATCCTTTGTATTTTGAGCCTTACAGTATGATTCTCCGTCAAGCATTATTCCCAACAAATATTCATCCTCTTTACAAGGATTGATAACTGCTATATCCACCTTAAAATCAGAATGACCAACAGATTTTTGATACTTAAATCCTGCGTCAGAAATTCTTTGACATATTTGTTCCATAATGCCCTGATCCTTTCTAACTCTGGTTTCGATATACTCACCCTGTAATCTGCCCTTTTCAGCAAATTCAAGAAAATCTTTAAGAGCCTCAACACCTTTTGACTTAGTACGTTTCAAATCGATCATATCTGCTGTCATAATTGTAAATACAACCATCTCCATTCTTGCACGCGATACCGCCACATTTAATCGTTTCCAGCCACCGGTTTTATTTAATGGTCCAAAATTCAATGACAGCTTGCCTTCTGCATCAGGGCCAAAAGCAACAGAAAATAAAATAACATCTCTTTCATCCCCCTGTACATTTTCAAGATTTTTTACAAATAGTGTTTCTTCGCCTATATTAGCCCAATTGTCGAATTCAGTATCGTTCTGATATTCTTCCAGAAGCATATCCTCAATTAAAGTCTGCTGACTGATATTAAATGTTACAACACCTATTGATTGTTTTTTTAGTTGGGAATCATTATATCTTCTCTTAATTTCTTCAACAATAGCCTTTGCTTCACCTTCATTCACACGCCTTTTTCCACGTTCAAAGAAACCATTTACTTTAACCAGGCTGACTTTTTTCTCTCTGTCATTAACAGATGGAAAAGTAAACATAGAATTTTCATAAAATTCATTATTGCTAAAGGCAATCAAACTTTCATGTCTGCTTCTGTAATGCCATTGCAAATGTGTCTGTGGCATACCGAGAGCAAGACAATCATCTAAAATGCTGTCCAGATCTTCAATATCAAGATTATCCTCATCAACCGTATTGCCTGCGAAAAAGCTTGTAGGCGGCATCTGATTCGGATCTCCTACTATTACAGCATTTTTCCCTCTTGCTAATACTCCTACTGCTTTACATGTAGGAAGCTGAGAAGCCTCATCAAATATAACAATATCAAACATATCATTTTTTGCAGCCAGATACTGTGCAACAGATATAGGGCTCATCAGCATACACGGACAAAATCTTGTTAATATATGAGGAATTTGCTCAAACAGAGAACGAATAGAAATACCTCTTCCATTGCTGCTTATAGCTCTCCTCAAAATATTCAATTCTTTACTTATTTGCACAGATTCATTAGGAAGCGGCAAATGATGTGTCAATTTGTAATACATTTCTTCTTTTGTCAAATCCATAAATTCATTGTCTAATTTTTTAAACTGTGCAATTTTTTCATTAAATCCTGTTCCTGTAAACCTGTTTAATACAGGCTCACTTTCAATTATTGACAATATTATTCTTTTATATATTGACCGCAAATAAACATTTATCAAATCTTCATGAGGCATACCGGCTTCATAAGCATCACAAACAGGCGCAAGCCAGTTTTCCCTGCATTCTTCCTCAATATCTCTATAAATTATCCAGTCCTTAACAGATGAGGCATTTTCAATAATGCAGTTGCATACTGCAAGCCTATTATCAATCCAGCTACCTTCATTATTTTCAAAAGCTAAATCTAAAAGTTCTCCGGCTTCATTCTCACAATTTTTTAAATTTTTCATATCCTCAATCAAACTTTCTGCAAGACTGATATATATTTTTCCTTCTTCTTTGTCTTTTATTTTTTCAATTAATATACTGAAATCATCAATTGCCTGCAACTGCTTTTTTATAGTATTTTGATATTCTTCAATATCTTCCTTTGTATTCCAAGACGCCATAATTTTTTTCCATTCATATGGAAGTGCAGCTTCCATATCAGCCACTTCTTTAGCTTCCTTTTGGTAAAAATCTACATCAGTTAAATAGGCAGGGATTTTTTCTGTTTCTACAGTAAATGATGCATAAGCCTGTAATTCTGATGTAAGTGCAGCAAGAGCTTTCCCTTTCCCTATTCCTAAAATTTTTTTATTTGCTTTATCATACTTATCTCGAAAAATATCCATATTCATTTTAAGAAAATTTTCATTCCATTGAGATTTGAAAGATTCCTCTTTTTTTACAAAAGACTCCTTTTTATCCATAAACGCCTTAGGCTGTGAAAACTCTCTGTCAACTAACTCAGCATTTATAAGGAAATCCGGTATTTTTACAATATCAATAACACATGAAGCGCACTTGCAAACATTATTCCAGTCATTTTCTGTCACAGGCATATCCATATTCATACGCTCTGTAAATTCTTTTGAATCATCTCTGCATTTTTCAAGAGCAGATTTATAAACAGTAATTACAGGTTCCAGCTTAAACTTAATACTTTGACTATACGCTCTTTTACGAACGGCTGAAAGAGGATGATTATTGGGATGTCCAATTGCCTTTCCGGCTACAATTAATCTTTTCAGTCTTTGCAAATTATGTTCCAGATCATTTTCCGTTAATGTCATAACATAGCTATGATCAAAATTAATATCTTTATCCGTTTCCTCAATCATTTCGTATATATCCATTAACTGACGCAGGCTTTTGCCAAAATGTCTTTTTAGATTTAACGCAATTACATATGAATCAAGATCTTTTTTCATTTTTCGTATATCTTGTATTTTCTTATTATAATCAGTATTATCTCCTGAAGCTTTAATTTCCAAACTATGTTTAAGTTGATCAAGAACAGATTTTTTAGTTGCCTTATTAGAATGGAGTTCCATACAAAAGTCCTGAATTCCCAGTGAAGCCAGCCTTTTCTGTACAACTTCAAGAGCTGCCATCTTTTCTGCAACAAATAAAATTGTTTTACCTTTAGTAAGTGCATTTGCAATCATTGCTGTAATAGTCTGTGATTTACCTGTTCCTGGAGGTCCATGCAGCACAAAGCTGACACCGGAAGCAGCCATATTAATAGCCCTGAGCTGTGAGGAATCAACTGTTATAGGAAGATATGCTTCATCTGTGTCAACATTTGGGGGAATTGTGCAATCCCATTCAACTGCACCTGTTATAAGACTATGAACAATTTTATTATTTTCAAGAAAATCACTCTTATTATGAATATCATTCCACATAACAAACTGTGAGAATGAAAAATTTCCTATAAATCCCACTTCAACAATATCCCACATTGACATATTCATAACTTGCTGACGTATAATTGCAAAAATTTTAGGAATATCAAGTCCATGCTCATCCATTGGCACAGGATTTAAGCCCTGAATATGTATATCAAAATTTTGTTTCAAAAATTCAAGTAATGTTATATTAATCTGTGCGTCCTCATCTCTCATTCTCATTGCATAGCCCTTGTTGGCAGATTTACGTATAATATCAATAGGTATCAACACAACAGGTGCATACCTTGCAACATCACTCTTCTTACCTTCAAACCAACGAAGCAATCCCATTGCCAGATACAAAGTACTGGCACCATTTTCTTCCATTGATGCTTTTGCTGAACGATATATTTTTGTCAGGCAGCTATTTAACTCTTTTTCTGTGTATAGAGAATGGAGTCTTTTATGTTTGCCTTCTAAAGCTATAAAATCTGAAAAAGGTCCTAAATTGCCCAAAGTTTCCACAGGAATATCACCATTTCCGGCAATTGACATATTCTCTGGACGAGGAAGCACATAAAACTCCTCCCCTTCAGACAATGCATCTTCAAGTGTGCTTATATCAGATGAGAGAAGCGGTACTATTGTCTTAGTCATTCGCATATTAATAAGCATGTTTCTCAAGCTCATATCAAGCAGTTTTCGTTCCCACTGCATTTGTTTTGTAACCTTTTCTTTTCCCCATGAATGAGACAAATCAAAGGTATCCGTTATTGTTTTAGGCGCATTTGTAACATCTTTTTCTTCTCTATCTTCATGCTGCACTTCAAATCCAGCATCTGTCTTAATACGAACCGGCAACGGAGAAATACCCATACTTCTTGCTCTCTTAACATCAATAGCAAACATAAAATTTCCATAGTTAGAAACATTTCGCTCTGCCATTGCTGCTGCTTCATCAAAGTTACGGCTTTTTCCTGCACACATTGCAGTACATTCAACTACAACTATTTCATGAATACCTTTAGACATTCTCTTTTCAAGCTGTGATGGATCATCCATAATCATATCAGAAAATGACTCATCTATAAGCCAAACACCGGCAAATATATGACCATTCATCATAACCATAATAGGATTTAAACCCATGGCTTCAAGACATGCAACATACAGAAGAGTCATATCAAGGCAAGTGCCCAAATGCTGTTCCATAACAGCGTCAGCAAGCCTTATTCTCTGTCCAAACACTTCAAAACTTGAAGGGGGCTCTGCATATGTTATGTTTTTCTGCTGAATTGCAGCATATACTGCAGCTGCCATTGTTTTTACACGGTTTGGATCATCAAACTGATATCCGGCCAAAGATGGCTCATTAGTCCATTTATCCAGATATTTTGCTGCCAATTGCAATAAACTTATAACAACAGGGTGATTTGGCATTGCAAAAGATACCAGAAGCTCCGGTGTATACTGTAAACCAGGCCACTGATCAAATGCAAGTGCTGTAATATTCTTTGCCTCAGATACTAAAACATTGTTTTCAAAACTAACATTTACATTTATACTACAAACAATTTTTTCTGTCAGAGATGCAAGATAGTCAGCATTAATATCTACTTTTAAGTTTTTGAAATGCAGTTCTTCTTCCGGTTTAATTTTCTGAATTCCCATTTCAAATTTTTTGAACAAATTACTATTTGAATTTATGTGTAAAATTAAATTATCAATATCTTTATCTGTTACATTTTTTATACAAATATCCCTAACTATGCATTCACCATTATGTACCACCGCATATGTAATTACATCATCAATCTGACACATCAAATCTAAGATATTCTCACAGTTATCATTTTTATCTTCTTCTTTTTTATTATTACTGTTTAATTCATCAGCCGGTATATTTTCTGATTTTGTGACATTTACTTTCTCTTTATTATCATTAACATACAAATCCATACTGTTATTTCCAATTATTGAATCTTCCAAATCTTTTAATATACGCTCCTTGAATGCTAATCTGTAATACATTTTTGCCATCCCCAATCTCAACACAGCACATTTTTATTTATAATATAAAAATATTTTCTTCTGTTCAAATAATTTACAATTATATATCTCTTTATGTCCCCATTTTATTTAATATTATTATAGCATATAAAAAAATGTTTATCAATATTTGTAATTTATTTACAAATACTTCGTTCTAAAAATCTCCATTTTCAACACAATTATTTAAATATGTTTATAAATGATTTTATAGACCATGTTTGCTTAAAAATGACTTTTAAACATAATTGTAAGCAAAATCAGCGAAGAAGCAATGTGCTATGATAATGGATATACCATACAGAAAACTGCAATATTAGCTGATTAATGAATTATAAAAATATGGTTCTATAATAAATGTTGGGGTGCAAACTCCAACATTTATTATAGAACCAGAAATTTCAAAAAGACAGGCGAATATATATAAAGCATTCAAAAAGACTTCTTCTTAAAAGGTATAAAAGCCTTAAAGATGAGGAAATGCAGGCTTTAACCGTAATATTAAACTATGATAATGATTTATATAAAGCATATTTGCTTAAAGAGGACTTCTATAACATAATGGAAAGTAAAAACAGTGAAGAAGCAAAAAAAGCAATAGGAAAATGGATATATCAGGCAGAAAATAGTAATATTAGCAAGTTCACGGATTGTGCAAATACAATGAGGAATTGGATAACAGGTATAAGTAATTCATTTAAATGCAGCTATACAAATGGATTTACAGAAGGCTGTAACAATAAAATAAAGATTTTAAAGCGAAACGCTTACGGATATAGAAATTTTAAAAGATTTAGAAATCGCATTTTACATATATTTTCATAAAAAATTACCTACAGAAATTTAATCTGTAGGTAATGGTTAATTTTATTATATAGGTATACTCCAACTATTGACAAAGAGCCATTTATTATAGAGCCTGCAAAAATAACCCCCATTTTCAAATGAAAATGGGGGTTATTGACCGTTTAAAAGCATTTTATTAACAAAATACTTTTTTAACGACTCGGAA
>CAZGIC010000021.1:0-22711 GCA_964526435.1 uncultured Lachnospiraceae bacterium
CTATGAAAATAATATACCACACTTCAGCAATTCTGTCAATTAAAGTATTAAAAATATCTTAAAAAATTATTAAAACCTCCATTATTATATGTCAATTCCCTTTCCCGTAACTGCGTAAAACATACAAATCCAAAACCTGCAATTATTTTCTGTTACCCGGAAACAAATAACAAAACACAACAAAGCCTTTGCTTTACTTAAAGAAGTATGGTAAAATGTTCATAGAACCTTAATAAATATGCCTTTCAAAAGTCATAATATTACTTTATAATTAAATTATAATAACAAAAGGAGGAAATATATATGGAATACAAAATATTAGTAGCAGATGATGACAAAGAAATACTTAATGCCATAGAAATATACCTTACAAACGAACAGATGACTGTATATAAAGCACATGATGGTGAAGAGGCCCTGAAGGTACTTGAGGCACACCCTGACATACATCTTATAATTATGGATTTAATGATGCCTAAAATGGACGGAATTCAGGCAATACTTAAAATAAGACAGGATAAGGAAATTCCAATAATCGTTCTTTCAGCTAAATCTGAGGACAAAGATATAGTTCTTGGACTTAATATAGGTGCTGATGACTATATTACAAAACCTTTTAATTTCCTTGAACTTATTGCAAGAGTAAAATCAAATTTAAGAAGATATACAAAATTCAGCAGTTTTCAGAAAACAAAAGATGAGCTCCTTATAAGAGGTCTTTATCTTAACAAAAAGACAAAAGAAGTAAAGCTTGATGATAAGCCGGTTAAACTTACACCAATTGAATTTAAGATTTTACAGCTCTTAATGGAAAATCCTGATGTAATCTTTTCAATAGAAGAAATTTATGAAAAAGTGTGGAACGAACCTTTTATAAACAGCGAAAATACTGTTGCTGTTCACATTAGAAGAATAAGAGAAAAAATAGAAGTAAATCCAAAAGAGCCGATCTATTTAAAGGTGGTGTGGGGAATTGGATACAAAATCTCAAAATAAACTTACGGTTTCATTCCTTTTAATATTTTCCCTTATACTGGCTTCTGCAGGATTTTTAACCTGCTTTGAAAAAAAACTTGATTTTAACGAAAGCAATATGTCCTATTTCAGAGACAGTACGGAAATCAACAGGGAAGTAATAAGATATGCTAAAAACCTTCAAAGATATTATATTTATTACCGTAACTTTGATATTAACGAAGCAACATTAAAGCTTTCCGAAATAGATAATTATATATCAACAGGTGTTGCAACTCCAATGCCACGGAATTTTTATGCAAAAATTCAGCCTTTTACAGGGGACGATGATGATTATGACACATCCTCTGATACATCAATTACATCGTCCCAGAGCCCGGAAACACTATACAAGTTTAATATATCCGATTTAACAATTGACAACTTGGTTGACAGGCAGGCTGAATTAAGTGATGCTATTAATAATTATAATTCTATAGAAGACTATCTTCTTTCAAATGAAGATTTTCATTATTCCATTTACAGCAATACCTTATGCAGAGTAATTGCCACAAATACAAATGATTTTTATACTGAAGGCAGCTATGAAACAATAAATATTGAGGATCCTATGTTTTCAATTGAGTTTAACAATGAACTTCTCAATCAGTCTTTCATAGATCAGGGGTTAACATGTGATATATCCATTCCCGTTACAACATCAATGGCAACAAGGGAACAAATGCTTTTGTTACAGCAGGAAATAGAGTACAATAATGTTTTATCATCCCCTATTCTTACTCTTTGTCTTTTTGGTACAGTTGCTCTTATTGCATGCTATCTTTACCTGTATCACAAAGATGTAACTAAGGAGATACTTACCCACATTTATAGAAGTTATGAGAAAATACCATCAGTCTTTATATTACCACTAATGGTAATACTTATTGTATTTATAATACGACACAGCAAATTTGATTTCTACGTTCTTACAACTTCACTTGTAAACGGAAATTACTTTCTGCCGTTTGGTATGCTTGTAATTGCCTGTGGTATATCCGTATTATTTGCTCTTTTCATATGCAGAATAATACTAATATGTAGGAATCCAAAACTGATTTTTAAATCTCCTAATATCAAATATGTATCTGAAGGAATAATGGATATAAAGCTTGCACTTAAAACAAAAAAATACCTGCTTACGGGACTTCTTATTTTTCAGGCAATTATAATCCTTTGGCTCATAGGCATAATGTATATTGCTCTTTTAGGTGCAAATTTTCTATTGAGAACATTTATAATATATATAATCTTAACTATAGCAACTGTTATATTTTGTGTAATTTTCAAAGCAACTGTTGCCGAAATAAAGCTCCGCTACTATTTACAGGAACTGGCAGATGGCAATATGGACACAATCCCTGAAGAATCAGGTCCTTTTACTACATCAATAAACAACATAAATAAAATAAACACAGGACTGCAAAAAAATGTCAACGAAATACTCAAAAGCGAACGCCTTAAAACCGAGCTTATTACAAATGTATCCCATGATTTAAAGACTCCTTTAACATCAATTATAAGCTATGTATCCCTTTTAAAGGAGCTTAACATTGATAATGACAAAGCACAGGAATACATTTCTATAATAGAGAGCAAATCAAAACGTCTTAAGGTACTTATTGATGACCTCTTTGAGGCTTCAAAACTTTCAAGCGGTCATATGAAACTTGATAAAATGTATTCTGACATAGTTGCTCTTCTTGATCAGACACTGGGAGAACTTTCATATAAAATTGAAGAAGCTGAAATAGAGTTTATAGTTTCCACAAGTTCTGATTCCATACTTGCAAATATCGACGGGCAGAAAATGTGGCGTGTATTTGATAACCTTATTAACAACATTCTCAAATACTCTGCTAAAAACACAAGAGCTTACGTAGATATAAAAGAAGAAGAAAAAACAGTTACTATTACATTTAAAAATGTTGCCAATTACAATATGAACTTTGATGCAGATGAACTTTTTGAAAGATTTAAAAGAGGCGATCCCTCACGAACTACAGAAGGTTCAGGTTTAGGTCTTTCAATTGCCAAAAGCATAGTTGAACTTCATGGCGGCATTATGAATATAGTGACAGATGGTGATCTATTTAAAATTTCAATAGTATTGCCAAAATAGTCATTTAAAATATTTATTTGTATATAATTTTTCATATTTAATATTAACTAATTTTTCCATTACAAAACAGCGTTAAAATCATACCTTATGTCTTAATAGTATGGTTTAACGCTGTTTTTATTAAATTATCACTAACACTTTATAATATGCTGTTTCTGTAACTTCATATAAATATATTGAAATAATTTTAAACAAATGGTATAATTATGCTGTAAAATCCATGTTTATCATTATATTTGAATATTAATAAAACATTATTTTATTTATACAGAAAGGAAAGGAAATGATACGTCATATGTATATATTAATTATCATCATATGTGTTATAATATTAATATTGTATTACTTATTAAAACCATTTTTAAATAATTACTCTTCAATTACCGAAACAGAAATAAAAAATCATTCACAAACCAATAATCCTGTAAAGGAATCTTCACAATCTGATATAAACAACAATGAAACTGTTCCGACCAAAAAAACAGAAAATTACTCAGATTTCCAAATGGAATTAAAAAAATGTGTAAGAACTCCCGCACAAGTAAAAAACGAAGAAGATAAAAAAATAATAGAAAACATTAAAAAACATTTACCTGCCCAATACCATCTTATGAAAAGAGAGTTACTCAAAAAAGCAAATAGCGGTGAGTATACAACAATTAACGGTCAGAAATTTATAACTATTGATTATGACCTTGGCACCTTCGGAGCCTTAGCAAATAGTTTGGAAATAAAATTTACCAGTCTTGACGTTCTTACATGGAATATTAAGTATACAATCAAAAACCACAATGTGTATAATACATATATTGAAGAATTAAATATGCTTACAGCAGCCGATAACATCAAATACAAAATTATGCTTGTAAATAAATATTCCTCCAATAAAAAAGAATACTATGATATTCCTTGTAACATTAACACAAAGCAATGCGATAAAAAATATACATACATAGTCAGATGCAGCATTACTTTTTAATATTATTTAAATTTATAATTCTCCCGACCCTTTCTCAAAGCCTTTGAAAGGGTCTTTTTATTTACATATTAATTACAAAACAGCTGTAAAATAATAGTTGTATAATATCCGGGCACAAACCTCATCAAATATAAAAAAATATAGACATAAGCCCAAATTCAATAAAGAAAGTATTTGTGCTTATGTCTATAACTAATTTATCACATATTTATTAAATTTTAAAAAACTGACAGTAAGTATTATCTGTTACTTCCATATGTGTATCACCTCAGAACAAACGAGGTTTCTCCCACAAATTAAGTTTTGTACCTATATTATTTTTAACCGCATATTCATACACATCATGACCCCATGCAACATCTTCTACAGGCATTCCGCCTAAAGAGTAAAGAATAATCTGATCATCACTTTCACGACCTGGTATTTTTCCGTTTAATATAGCACCAAGATCATGTATTTTTGACTTATCAAGGCAGCCCTCATGTACCATATCAAGGAACTTACAGCCAAGAATGTAAATCAAATCAAATGTAGGATATGGATATTCTTCAGCCCATGCTTCATAAAGCTTAATATTATCAACAACCAGTTTTGTTTCAGGATTAAGTATTAATGAATCTTCAAAATTAGCCGCACCCGGAAGACAAAACAGAGCACCGGGTTTTATCCACTCTGTTTTTACAAATGGATAAGCAGCAGATCCGCCAACAGGCGTTGATGTAGCAAAGCTTATAATATCAGATCCTCTTACACATTCTTCAAGAGTTTCACATACTATGATATTTTTAAACTGAGGGCACTTTTCCTTAACATGTGCAATACAACGGTCAATTGATTCCTTTCTTCTTCCCTTTATCTTTAAGGTATCAAGTGTAGGACGAAGTGCGGCAAATGTCTCAATTGATGTACAATTAATAACTCCGGGACCTACTACTCCAAGTACCTTTGCATCCTTTACAGCAAGGTTTTTAACTCCAACACCAGGAATAGCCGCTGTACGGTAAGCACTCAACAGGTTTGCTGACATCAGTGCAAGAGGCGCACCTGTCTGCTTGTCGTTAAGCATCATCATAAGAATTGAACGTGGCAGACCAACTTCACGGTTTTCAACATTTGAGCCATACCACTTCATACCCGCCATATCAAACCTTCCACCTATATAAGCAGGCATTGCCATAAAACGTCTGTCAGGACCATTTGCCGGCATATTAGGAAATTCCGGATGATCAGGAAACATTACCATACATCCGTGAGAATTTCCGTTATTTCCACCCATACGGTAATCACCATTATCAAGAACTTTAAGCAGTTCTTCCATACACTCTGTACATCTTACAACATCATCAACTTTTGCCTTAATCATGTCTTCTTCATTTAAATACAATAAATCTACCTTTGGATAAGCCATTGTTAATTCCTCCTTAAATTGTTTTATAATTTATTATTCAAACAGACATACTTGAAATCACTTTCATTGTATGCTGATGATGAACGAATACTATTAATACCTGTGAAAAATCTTTCTGCATATTAACTGTTTATTTTGTAAAATTATACTCAAATTTTTCAATAAATATATTTTTAAACATAAACCTTAACAGACTTTTTAAGTTTCAACACTGCATTATGTTTTATTGTTCTTTAGTATACTTCAATATCTCTTCAATACTAATATCTTTATTAATATACTCAATTGGTACAGATTTAAATGGTTTTACCTTCTTTACAAAACATATCCAAATAAAGGCAAATGCACTCAGAAGTATAAACAAAACACCACATATTGCATAAATTTTAAGTCGAGTACTGCCACTGTCAATATAACAAATCATATAAATATTTCCAATAATACCGATAATCTGCGGAATACCGGCTAAGGTCAACAGCCTGCTTCTTGGATGTTCAGGATACTTCTTCCTCAGCCTTAAAACAGAAATATGTACCATACAGTAAGTAACCAGCCAGAAACAAGATGCAGCCAGAATCAAAAATGTAATACCATTACTTGCTGCAAAATTTGAAATAACAATAATTCCAACACTTACAGCCATTACTATTAAGGCCATAATCGCAACACCGTTTCTGTTTGTCTTTGTAAACACCTTAGGCAGCAGACCTGAATTTCCCATACCCTGAAAAATTCTTGAATTAGCAGCAAAAACCGTATTAATTGAAGAAATTGCAGCCAGTATAGTAACTCCACCCATCCAGAAACGACCTGCCTGTCCAAACAGATTAGCAGCAAAAGTCATATGTGGCATTCCTGTTGGGTCATCTTCAAGTATATTCAGACTTACATAATTTGTCATTCCTGTCCCCAATATAGATTGAATAAGAAAAAGTATTATTAAACCAAGCACCATTGAAAGCAGTACATCTCTTTTAGGATTTTTCATATACTTTGAAACCGGAATTACAAATTCTACACCTATAAACAGCCAGAATGCAATAGCAGCCATACTCATTATTCCGCTAAGTCCGCCAATATCTTCAAATGACGGAGCTGTGGCTGTATAATCCACTACTTCACCTGTTCCAAGTTTAAATGTACCTATAATACCAAGAATCAGCATAGACCCCAGTAAAAGAATAACTACTACATCTTGTACAGCCGAAAACACATCTATACTAAAAAGATTGACAATAAAGAAAACAATCAGAATTATCATGGAAATTACACGATAATCCACCTCCGGAAAAAACAGACTGCTTAATACCATACCACACATAGTAATTTCAGCTGTTATACTAAATACCATTGTCAGATAATATACTGACACATTACCGATAATAGCCGCAACAGGTCCCATGCCTGCAAGTAAATATTGACCCGTACCACCATCTACATCCGGCATTAAACTATGTAATTCTGCAAATGAAATACCTATAAACGCATTTAAAAACATTACTGCAAACAATGGTATAATAAACCAGCGTCCAACCATACCCATACCGGTACCCAGAGATACAAGACAGCTAGTTGCTACAATCAGACCTACACATACTGCAATTGAACTTCCAAGTCCCAGATTTCTTTCATTCATATGGCATCGCTCCTTTTCTTATATTTTCATACATTAACACCTTTCTTTTACATTTTTCATTAAATACACATTAATATAAAATTTTTATCTGCTATCTTGAATATATTACATCTCTGGTGCAAATTTCAATTTAATAAATTTGGATTTGTCAATTTCATTATATGTTTTCAGATATTCCTTAGGAGAAATTCCCATAATACTGCGAAATTCTTTAAGCAAATGTGACTGATCATAATAACCGGCCTCAATAGCAGCATCTGTAATATGGGGTAATATTTCAAGCTGTGTAATAATATTTTGAAACCTTACAATTTTTTCATATTCTTTTGGCGGTATGCCGTATTCTGTTCTGAATATTTCATTAAGATACCTTACCGAAAAGGCAAGTTTTTCACTTATATCTCCTATACGTACCTGACCGGCACTGCTTAAAATTTGCTCCATTATATGATTTGACACCCTATGATGCTGTGACATATTATTGTATACAACATGGTACTCCGGTAAATAATATTTCATAAATATCCTTATTTGCTCTTCAAAGTCTGAGCTTGAACATATTCTGTATATCATTTCACTTTGCCCACTGACATCAGCAAAATTAAGTGCTGTGTTTAAAATTTCACTTGGAATACAATTCTTCATCCATGGCATATTTCCCTGAAGAAAACGAACACCAAAAATTGTATCACCTTTTTTAAATATTTTAAGATGCTTTGCTGAAAGTGTATATGTAGGTGTACCAACATACATCGCTTCAGAATTTTTATTTCCACATCGAAATATAATATCGATACATCCGTCAGGAATTATTTTCACAGCACCAATATTATTTGAGTCAACATGGCAGGTATAAAAATGTGAAATTCCATACTTCATTATTTCCATTTTTTTGTACTGCCTTGTTATCAAAAGCGTATAAGGCTGTCTGGGAACAATTAATCTTTTTTTATTAGGCATTGTCATTCCCTCCCTGAAAAAAAGGATGCCTGAAAGTCATTTAACCTTCAGACATCCTCGCCCAGCTCATTTTATATAGATTAATATCTTTTATTATATCATAAAATTATGATTTAAAATATTAAAATCAAATTTTTTTATTAATATGGAACAAAAGTATTTATTTAAAAGAAATAAGTTAATTATATAATACCAATACAATTGTATTTAAAATTACAGCGGCATATTATTGCAATTCGCTTCCAATCATCGCCTCCATCTCAATTTCAACTATCTGTGTAGGGCGATTAAGAGCCGGTGTTCCAACTACTGTGCATAAAGGTTTATAATCATGGAATATTTCTGAATAAGCCCTGCATATATCTCCGCTTGCTTTCATATCTGTAGTATACACCTTAACCCGAAATACATCTGATGCCTTTGCCCCTGCCTGATCCAAAAGCTTAACCTGTTTTTCAAGTACATACTTTGTCTGCTCATAAGCATCCTTTTCACCGTATACACTGCCGTCAGGCTGTACTGATGTGGTACCGCCTATTGCAACATAATTTCCAAGCTTAACCATACGACTATAGCCCACTTTTTCCTCCAACGGGGCTCCTGATGTGTAATTTTCTCTTATCATAACATTTTACCTCCTTATATTCTTGCCCTAAAACTATTATACTTAGAGTAACCTGTTTCCTCATATTTGTTGGGGCTCCAATAATCGGATATTTTTAAATTTTTCCATACAATTACTGCCCTTTTATAAAAAAACAAGACCGTTAAACCAATTACTGTTTCAACGACCTTGTATATGGTCATAATTATAATAAACTTTTTTACAAAAAAATAGTAAAAATCGGAGTTCTTATCAGTTTATCGTTAAATTAACATTATTGAAGGAATTTCATTACAAATTGGCTTATGTTTTTTACTGTGTACCATTACTTCTATATACAATATTATTTTAACATGAATAAAAACAGAATTAAAATTAATTTTTTTACAAAGCCAGATATAAATATAACCCTCAAACATATTGAGGGTTATATTTATATAAATCAAATTTTTTTAATATCAGAAGTTAAAAACATAGCATCGCCAAAACTAAAAAACCTATACTTTTCTTCCACAGCCACCTTATAGGCATTGAGAACATTTTCCCTTCCTGCAAGAGCACTTACAAGCATAATCAAAGTAGACTCAGGCAAATGAAAATTAGTTATAAGATTATCAACAATCTTAAATTTATACCCGGGATATATAAAAATATCAGTCCAGCCGCTGCAAGCTTCAATATGTCCATTTTCATCAGCAATTGATTCAAGTGTTCTTGTGCTTGTTGTTCCAACGGTAATTATTCTTCCGCCCTTTTCTCTTGTTCTGTTTATAAGTTCTGCATTTTCATTATCTATCATATAAAATTCAGAATGCATTTTATGGTCATTTATATCTTCTTCCTTAACAGGACGAAATGTTCCAAGTCCCACATGAAGTGTAAGCCTTGCAATATTTACTCCCTTATCCCTTAATTGATTCATTAATTCAGGAGTAAAGTGCAGTCCTGCAGTCGGTGCTGCCGCTGACCCTTCATTTTTAGCATACACAGTCTGGTACCTGTTTTTATCCTCAAGTTTTTCATGTATATAAGGCGGCAGAGGCATTTCACCAAGCTTATCAAGAATTTCTTCAAAAATACCTTCATAATTGAATTTTACTATTCTGTTGCCGTCATCTAACACCTTAACAATTTCAGCCTCAAGCAATCCGTTTCCAAACTCAATTATATGCCCCGGTCTTGCTTTCTTACCGGGATATACAAGAGTTTCCCATGTATCATCTTCATTTCTTTTCAAAAGAAGAATTTCAACTCTTGAACCCGTATCCTTTCTTGCTCCTATAAGCCTTGCAGGCAACACTTTAGTTTCATTTATAACAAGGCAGTCCCCCGGATCAATCATATCCACAATATCTCTGAAAACCTTGTGCTGAATTTTTCCTGTATTTTTATCAAGAACAAGAAGTCTTGAAGCCGATCTGTCCTTTAATGGCGTCTGAGCTATAAGCTCTTCAGGCAAATCAAAATAAAAATCACTTTTTAACATAATAACAATCCGTCCTTACTTTATTTCAACGTCTGTGTAATAAAATTTCAATATATCCTCAAAAGTATATCCTTCTTCTGCCATACCCTTTGCTCCGTACTGACTCATACCAACACCATGTCCGTTTCCCTTACCAGTCAATGTAACAACTCCTGCAGTTCCCCCAGTGGTTACAATTTGAGCTTCACCAGATGATACTTCAGTATTTTCACCTGAATTTTTGTTATATACGGAATACTCTACCGTATTTGTATCTGCACCACTGGCAACAGTAAAGTTTCTTGAATAAAGACTTCCTCCTGACGTTGCAGAAAATACGGTTCTGATTTCATCTTTCTCAAGAGTTATCATTCCCTTTGAACCTCTGAATGTAAGTCCGCTAACAATACCATTATCGTTATATTCAGCTTCCACCTTAATAACATTGCCTATGTTGTAACCCTTTGTGTTACACATATCAGTCAATTCACTGTATGTAAACTCCCTTGTCCATTCCTTATATTCTTTTTCATATATATCAGACTTACCCTTAAGATAAGGAGTTTCATAACCCCATGCCTCAGCACCGTCAATAGTTGCTCCTCCGTCAGATGCAAAATATACAGCTTCTATAAGACTTCCATCATAGTATATGCAAAGTCCTTTAGTTTCATTTACAGCTGTAATGCCTGCTTCTGTTTCATATTGAGTGCCGTTATATGCCTGGCAGTGAACGCCGTCACAAAGATCATATGTATCGTGTTTTCCTTTACACCTTTCCATATATGTTCTCGCAGCAACAGCCTGAGCCTTTTGTGCTTCTATACTCCATGATGACGGCATTTCTGAATTTATTACACCATAGAGATATTTTTCTTCATCAACTACATTAATCGCTGTAAGTGTGCTGCCTTCTCTGTATATTTCAATATCATCTCTGTAGTAATTATCACCTACACCTATTATCCCATCGTAAGCATTAACTCTTGCAGGACTGCTTCCGTCCACAATAAATTTGTATTTACCTTCGTATGCAAAGCCCACACAATAGTCTCCTGTATTTACAGTTGTTTTGTTAAGCTTTTTACCATCTGTCCTTACATAAATAGTCCATCCCTTGTCGGTAAGTGCAACTACACAGTTATATCCTGTATATGCAGGAAGCTTGGCATTTGCCTCGGCATATGTATCAAAATATTCACCAATAATATAATAATTACCTGTAACAGGTTTTATTGTATATGTACCGGCTATAGAATATTTTTCACCATCTCCTATACCCACTCCCATAACGCTGTCATTTACTGTTATCGAAGAAACATTCTTAAAGTTATTTTCAAGTCCAATTCTAATTGTATCGGCATAAGCATTAACTGTTGCAAAATAGCATCCAACAGCAACAAAAGTCGTAATAATTAAACATTTTAACTTTTTCAATAAAATCACCTCATGATATAGTATACAATAATACGACCTTTTTTTCCACAAGCTTTTAAAAAAATAATAAAAACGTAACAATTCCCGTTGTTTAATTATTTTTCTCTGTAATATATTATGCCATTCTTTATCATTTGTCAGTAATAAGCAATTTAAGTTTTAATAATTTTCAAACAAAAAAGGGCTGCCGTAAACACAGCAAGCCCTCAAAAATATATTATATCAATATCAGCCTAATTCAGCAAAGTACTTGATTGTTCTAACCATCTGGCTAGTGTATGAATTTTCATTATCATACCATGAAACAACCTGAACTTCGTATAAATCATCAGCAATCTTATTAACCATTGTCTGAGTTGCATCAAATAATGAACCATAAGTGATACCGATAATATCAGAAGATACGATTTCATCCTCATTGTAACCGAAAGAATCAGAAGCAGCAGCCTTCATAGCAGCATTGATACCTTCAACAGTTACATCAGTACCCTTAACAACAGCTGTAAGGATAGTTGTAGAACCTGTAGGAACAGGAACTCTCTGAGCAGAACCTATTAACTTACCGTTTAACTCTGGAATAACTAAGCCGATAGCCTTAGCAGCACCTGTTGAGTTAGGAACGATATTAACAGCAGCAGCTCTTGATCTTCTTAAGTCACCCTTTCTCTGAGGACCGTCAAGAGTCATCTGATCACCTGTATAAGCGTGGATTGTTGACATAATACCAGCCTGAATAGGAGCATAGTCATTAAGAGCCTTAGCCATAGGTGCTAAACAGTTTGTAGTACAAGAAGCTGCAGATATGATCTTGTCATCAGCAGTTAATGTATTTTCGTTTACGCTGTATACGATTGTTGGTAAGTCATTACCTGCAGGAGCAGAAATAACAACCTTCTTAGCACCTGCTGTAATATGAGCAGAAGCCTTATCCTTAGATGTATAGAAACCTGTACACTCAAGTACAACATCTACATCTAACTGACCCCAAGGAAGCTTAGAAGCATCAGCTTCTTTGTAAATTTCAATTTCCTTACCATTTACTACGATAGAAGATTCCTTAGCTTCAACAGTACCATTAAACTTACCCTGAGTTGAATCATACTTTAATAAGTGAGCTAATACCTTAGGTGCAGTTAAGTCGTTAATAGCAACAACTTCATATCCGTCAGCAGCAAACATCTGTCTGAAAGCAAGTCTACCAATACGACCAAAACCATTAATAGCAACTTTAACCATTTTTGTTTCCTCCTAAAAATAAAATTAGAAATTTAATATAGAGCCTTTTACGGCACTACATTGTTTAATGTTATAAATATAGCAATCGTAAATGACAGTTATACTTAAACATTCACTATTTATTATTATAACACAATTTTCATCTGCTTCAAACAATTTTTTTTTAAATTGTTGTAAAATTTTTATATTTATTATTATTTTACAATTTTTACAAAATCATTCCAATAAATTTATGCACATTTTACATATAAAATAACAATTTCTATTATAATCATTCTGCTATATCTATTTAAAACAATTACCGGAAACTGTCTTACAAGTTTTTACCAAACCATATCAATTGATAAATCACTAAACTTGCCCCGATTATCTTCGGGGCAAGTCAGCAATAATTACAGTTTAAAATATTCAACACCTGAAAGGAAAATCTTCTGATCCTTATCTCCGGGAACATTGATGAATACACCATTTCCTCTTCTTTCAGAGTGTCCCATCTTACCAAGAACTCTTCCGTCAGGGCTTGTGATACCCTCAACAGCATATATTGAACCATTTGGATTATACTTAATATCATAAGTAGGCTGTCCCATTTCATTTACATACTGTGTTGCAATCTGACCGTTTTCAGCCAATGCCTTAATAGTTGCACTGTCAGCCATAAATCTGCCTTCACCGTGTGAAAAAGCAACTCTGTGTACCTGTCCAACAGCCGTATTCCAAAGCCATGGTGACTTATTTGAAATAATCTTTGTATCTGCAAGGCAGGATACATGACGGCCTATTGTGTTAAATGTAAGAGTAGGTGAATTTTCTTCCATATCTCTTATTTCACCGTAAGGCACAAGTCCAAGTTTAATAAGAGCCTGGAAACCATTACATATACCCAGCATAAGACCATCTCTGTTCTTAAGAAGGTTCATTGTAGCTTCCATTACCTTAGGATTTCTGAATACGGCAGCTATAAACTTGCCTGAACCTTCAGGCTCATCACCTGCGGAAAATCCGCCCGGGATCATAATGATCTGGCTGTTGTTTATCATTTCAACCATTTTATCTATACTTTCTTCAAGCCATTCATTTTTAAGGTTACTTATTACAAGAGTATCTGCAACAGCTCCTGCATTTTCAAAGGCTTTCTTTGTATCATATTCGCAGTTGGTTCCCGGGAATACAGGTATGAATACCCTCGGTGCAGCAATTCCCTTTCCCAAATGTTTTTTAACCGCAATTTCAAAAGGCTTTAACTCTATATTACTTTCATCAAAACTGCTGTAATATTTAGTCGGGAATATTCTTTCAAGAGGCTTGAACCATGTTCTCTTAGCCTCATCAATTGTAATTACCTCACCATTAGCCTTTAAGATTTCTTCTTCAGTAGTTACACCTATAATCTTATAATTACAACCCTTCAGCATTTCTGCAATAGTTTCATTGTCATAAGGCATTTCAAGTACAAATGAACCGTAACTGTAATTAAATAAATCATCGTCATTTATTTCAGCACCTATATCGTTGCCAAATGCCATTTTGCTCACAGCAGCAGCCACACCGCCTACACCTATAGTAGCAGCTGAAATAATCCTCTTTTCCTTAATAAGTCTGCTTACTGTCTTAAAGTTATTTATAAGCTCATCAAAATCAGGCATATCATTTTCATCATACCTTGTAACAAGCTTTACTATTGAACTTTCAATTGTCTTAAATTCAGGAGAAATAACAGTATTAATATCAGACACATCAACTGCAAATGAAACAAGTGTAGGAGGTACATCAAGATTCATAAATGTACCTGACATACTGTCCTTTCCACCTATTGAAGCAGTACCAAGCTTCATCTGTGCCACCAGAGCACCAAGGAGAGAACTGAACGGTTTGCCCCATCTTGCAGGATCCTCACCAAGTCTTTCAAAATACTCCTGGAAAGTAAGTCTGCATGAATCATAATTTCCACCTGCTGCAACTATTTTTGCAACTGATTCAACAACTGCATAGAGAGCACCATGGAAAGGACTCCACTTTGCAACCTTAGGATTATAGCCGTAACTCATAAGAGTTGCTGTAGTTGTATCACCTTCAAGCACAGGAACCTTTGCAGCCATTGCCTCAATAGGGGTAAGCTGATTTTTACCGCCGAAAGGCATAAGAACTGTACCAGCACCTATAGTTGAATCAAATCTTTCTGATAACCCTTTCTGACATGCCACATTCAAATCAGAAAGTACATTAAGCCATTTTTCCTTTATATTGCCTGATGTTTCAATTCCCGCAGGCTTTTCACCTGGAGCCTCAACAGCAGCTTCTGAATACTGTGCAGCACCGTTTGTGTCAAGGAAATCTCTTGAAATATTTACTATATCATTGCCATTCCAGAACATTTTAAGACGTCTGTCATCTGTAACCTCTGCAACTGCTGTAGCTTCAAGATTTTCTTCATTGGCAAATTTAATAAATTTATCAACATTTTCCTTGTCAACTACAACAGCCATTCTTTCCTGAGATTCTGAAATTGCAAGCTCTGTACCGTCAAGTCCTTCATACTTCTTTGGTACCAGATCAAGATTTATTTCCAGCCCTTCAGCTAATTCACCTATAGCAACTGAAACTCCCCCTGCCCCAAAGTCATTACATCTTTTTATCATTCTGCTTACTTCAGGATTTCTGAAAAGTCGCTGTATCTTTCTTTCTGTCGGTGCATTACCCTTCTGTACCTCAGCACCGCAAGTATGTATTGATTCTTCTGTATGCTCTTTAGATGAACCTGTTGCACCGCCGCAGCCATCTCTTCCTGTTCTTCCCCCTGTAAGAATGATTATATCACCCTTTTCAGGTCTTTTTCTTATAACATCACATTTCTTTGCCGCTGCAATTACGGCACCTATTTCCATTCTCTTTGCAACATAGCCCTCATCATATATTTCAGCAACCTGACCTGTTGCAAGACCTATCTGATTACCATATGAGCTGTAGCCATGAGCCGCTGAACGCACAAGCTTTGACTGGGGAAGCTTACCGGGAATAGTATCCTGCACAGGAACAGTAGGATCTCCCGCACCTGTCACTCTCATAGCCTGATATACATAACTTCTGCCTGAAAGAGGATCTCTTATACATCCGCCTATACATGTTGCAGCACCACCAAAAGGTTCAATTTCAGTCGGGTGGTTATGAGTTTCATTTTTGAACATTATAAGGTAATCTTCTGTCTTTCCGTCAATATCCACAGGCACTACAATACTGCATGCATTTATTTCCTCTGACTCGTCAAAGTTATCAAGTTTGCCCTGAGCCTTTAATGCTCTCATACCCATTGTTGCAATATCCATAAGACACTGAGGTTTGTTTTCTCTTCCCATTTCCTTCTTTAAATCAAGGTAGAGTTTGTAAGCGTCTTCAATAACCTTTTTGTATTTTCCGTCCTCAAACTTAACATCTGTAATATTTGTGGCAAATGTTGTGTGTCTGCAATGGTCTGACCAGTAAGTATCGATTACCCTTATTTCAGTAATGCTCGGATCTCTCTTTTCTGTATCTCTGAAATATTTCTGACAGAATATAATATCAGCATTACTCATTGCAAGACCCATTTCAAGTCTTAAATTAAGAAGCTCTTCTTCATTTTTATCTATAAAACCTGTAAGTGTTTCAACAGTTTCAGGTATATTAAGATTCATTTTAAGCGTTTCAGGTTTTTCCATAGCTGCTTCTCTTGAATCCACAGGGTTAATACAGTAGTTCTTTATTTTTTCAATATCCTCAACTGTTAATTTTCCTTTTAAAACATAAATTTTTGCAGCAGCTACAGCAGCCTTGTCATCACCTGATATGATCTGTATACACTGCATGGCAGAGTCTGCCCTCTGGTCATACTGACCAGGAAGATATTCCATGCCGAATATAACTTCGTCCTCAGCCGCTTCAAAGCTTTCAATATAAACATTGTCAACAGGAGGCTCTGAAAAAATTGTCTTTTCAGCTACAGAAAAAGCCTCATCAGAAATATCCTCCACATCATATCTGTAAAGAATTCTAAGTCCCTCAAGACTGTCCATTTCAAAATTTTCCTTAATATCTGTAAAAAGCTGACTTGCTTCAATATCACAGCCTTTTTTCTTTTCAACAAAAATTCGTTTAATAGCCATATTTTTCCCTTTCTGTATATATTAATTTTATTTTTTATCATTTTCAAGGAAGCCTTCAAGCCTCATCTTCTTATATTCTTTAAATCTTCCTTCGTCAAGAGCATTTCTTATTTCCTCCATCATATTATTGAAGAAATAAAGATTATGAATTACACAAAGCCTCATTGCAAGCATTTCCTTAGCCTTAAACAAATGCCTTATATAAGCCTTGCTGTATCTCTGACATGTAGGACAATGACACTCATCATCAATAGGTGTATCATCAAGCTCATACTTTGCATTTAAAAGATTGAGCTTACCCTTATTAGTATACACATTTGCATGTCTGCCGTTTCTTGCAGGAAGAACACAGTCAAAAAAGTCAACGCCTCTGTCAACAGCTTCAAGTATATTTGCAGGAGTTCCCACACCCATTAAATATGTAGGCTTGTTTCTGGGCAGATGAGGTACAACATTTTCAATTATGTCATACATAACCTCATGACTTTCACCTACTGCAAGTCCTCCTATTGAATATCCGGGCAGATCATATTCACTTATTCTTTTTGCGTGGTCAATTCTGATATCCTTAAATGTACCCCCTTGGTTTATACCAAACAGGAGCTGATTTTTATTTATTGTATCTTCTCTTGAATTAAGCTCATTCATTTTTACAATACATCTTTCAAGCCATCGTGTAGTTCTGTCCACAGAATTTTTAATATAAGTTCTGTCTGCAAGAGCTGAAGGACACTCATCAAATGCCATTGCTATTGTAGATGCAAGGTTTGACTGTATTTCCATACTTTCTTCCGGCCCCATAAATATTTTATGACCATCAATATGGGAATTAAAATACACACCTTCTTCCTTTATCTTTCTCAAAGTTGTAAGGGAAAAAACCTGAAATCCTCCCGAATCCGTAAGTATAGGCTTATCCCACACCATAAACTTGTGAAGTCCGCCCAAAGCCTTAACAACCTTATCCCCCGGTCTTAAATGAAGGTGATAGGTATTTGACAACTCCACCTTACATTTAATTTTTTCAAGATCCTCTGTGGATACAGCACCTTTTATAGCTGCTGCAGTACCCACGTTCATAAATACAGGAGTCTCTATTGTACCATGAACAGTTTCAAACTGCCCTCTTTTTGCCATCCCCTCTGTTTTCAGTAATTTATACATAGCAAACCTCTTATACTTTTTTGTTTTTAGTATACAACATTTTCAATAATTATTCAACATTTTCTATTTACAAAAAAATAAAAAAAAGTTATACTGTACTTAATTAATAAGAAAACAGGAGAATAAAATGAAAAATTATAAACTGCAGGCAACAGCTTCCTTTGGTCTGGAAGCTGTTGTCAAAAGAGAAATTGAAAATTTAGGCTTTAAAAATATATCCGTATCAGACGGCTATGTAGAATTCACATCTGATTTAAAGGGAATAGCCAAAGCAAATTTATGGCTTCGTTCAGCCGACAAAGTACTTATGATAATAGGCAGATTTCAGGCTGTAACATTTGAAGAACTTTTTGATAGTACTTATGCCCTTCCCTGGGACGAACTTATTCCCAAAGATGCTAACTTTGTTATTACAGGCAAATCATTTAAGTCAACACTTTCAAGTGTACCTGCCTGTCAGTCCATAGTTGAAAAGGCAATTATCAAAAAACTCCAGACAAAGTATGCCGTCAGTCATTTTCCTAAAACAGGTGCGGAATATACAATTCAGGCAGCCTTATTAAAAAACACCGTTACTCTTACACTTAACACATCAGGTCCTTCACTCCATAAGAGAGGCTACAGACACGGACAGGTTATTGCTCCCCTTAAGGAAACTATGGCAGCAGGACTTATACAGTTAAGTTACTGGAAAAAGGACAGAATATTCCTTGACCCCTGCTGCGGTTCAGGAACACTGCCCATTGAAGCAGCTTTAATAGGAAGAAACATTGCTCCGGGATTAAGCCGTAAATTTGCTGCAGAGCTTTGGGACTTTATTCCAAAGGAAATCTGGCAGGAAGAAAGAAAGTCTGCTTATTCTGCAATTGACTATGATGCAGAGCTTTCAATATACGGCTCCGATATAAATGCCCACGCTGTTGAAATTGCAAAACAGAATGCAAAAAACGCAGGTGTTGATGACTGTATTGTTTTCAGACAGATTCCTTTTAACAAGCTTAAGCTTCCCGGAGATTACGGAGTTTGCGTTTCAAACCCGCCCTATGCAGAAAGAATGGGTAATCTTGACGATGTTGAAAGACTTTACAGAGATATGGGTAATTTATTCAGAAGCAATAAAACATGGTCAGCCTATTTTATTACATCTCATGAAGGTTTTGAAAAGTTATACGGCAGAAAAGCAGACAAGAAGAGAAAGCTTTTCAACGGAAATGTTAAAACAGACTATTATCAGTACTTCGGCGAAAGACCGCCCAAAAAAATATAGACAATATGAAAACCCCCTGCTGATATATTATACTGTATATATCAGCAGGGGCTTTTTCACTGTTTTCAAATATTATGATTCTACAGCATAACTGTATGTATCTTCATCAAAGTCATCATAATCGTCATAATCATAATAATGATCTTCGTTTATACCCTCATCATACTCATTTCTTCTTTCCATATCCCCCATATAATATCCATAGCTTACAACACTGTAACCTTCAGGATATGTTGAAAATCTGTCATATGCCTCTTCGGATACTCTTAATGTAACACTTACATTCTCAACCGTGTTATAATCATATATAGTCCTGTTCTTAATATCACTTAAAACACTTTTAAAGTCATTAAAGTCATCAAGTCCGCTGTCATAATAATACCTTCTTTCAATTTCAAGCTCATTTACAGTATACTTTGAATAATTCCCTGTATAATCATTTTTCAAATACCTGTTATCATTTATTTTTATATCAATATCTATATCATGAGTTGATGTATAGCTGGTTTCAAGAACAGCATTATTGTCTTCAAGTGTACTGTCTGCAACAATTTCAATATTTTCCCAGTCATCGTAATAAATTTTAGCCAGATTGTCGGGAAGTTTCACATCAGTCCTGTTTACAACAGGCTCCATAGTGCTTTCATATTTGTTTCCCATATACTGAAAGCTGTTGACCTCACATACACATACAGCAGCTCCCACACCCATAAGCACAAGTCCTGCCACAATACAACCGCAGGCTATTGTATAAAACTTTTTCATTTAACTGCCCCCTTATTAAAAAATATGACCTTTACAAGCAACGCCACAATTGCACAGCCCACCAGATTAAAACCTAAAGCACCAAGTGTAAGTCCCACAAACGGATAACCTGCAAATGACATAACCAAAAGACCGCCAAAACCAATAACAGTAAAAATAAGGGTAAACACACATGGAATAAGACAAAATATAACAAAAATCTTTAAAGCAAAAATAATGATACTCTTCATAATGTTTCCAAAGCTGAAATCACTGCTCCCTGCTTTCACATTTCTTATTTCTGTATTTGTCCTGACAGCATTCACACTGTTATTTACAACAGTCTGTCCGTCATTTACAACAGTCCTTACATTTCTTCCTTCACCCTTATGTATGCTGTAATCAAAAAATCTTACAAAAATATAAATAATTGTAGGTATTGCAATTATAGTATACATAAATGAAACTACTTTTCTTAAAATATTCCATCCGCCAACTATATTGCATAAAATCATAAGTATTTCTCTGCCTATTAAAAAACATATTATAAGAGCAAAGAACAGTATACCAGCTTTTATAAAAAGCATAAGCAGTGCCGAAAACTTTTGACCTATAATATAATCCCCTATACTTTTAACAGCTCCTGTGACACGATGAAACACATTATTTACAAAAGAGTTTATTTCTCTTCCGCTTTCCTTGTCGTAATCAGGATCCACATTGTATGCAGAAAGTATTTCCCTCACAATATCCTCGGCATCTCCAAGGGTTCCCACAGCTTCCTTTTCGCTCATTCCCTCGGCAATTTTGTTGTCTATATGCTGGATATACTCATTTATTAAATCTTCTCTCTCATCTTTTTTAAGGACAGATAGTCTGTTTTCAAGAAAATCGATAAGCCCCTTTTTATTCATTATTGTCACTCTCCTTTATAAATCTGTCGACCTTTTCAAAAAATTCTATCCACTCAGCCTTAAGCTTGTTCATATATATTTTTCCTCCCTCAGTCAGATGATAATATTTTCTCGGAGGACCCTCAGTTGACTCTTTAAGATAGGTTTCAAAATAATGCTCGTTTGTAAGTCTTTTAAGAAGAGGATATATTGTCCCTTCATTCACTTCAACAACCTTTGATACCTCGGCAACAAGCTCATATCCATACATATCTCTTTTTACAACCGAAAGAAGAACCACAAGCTCCAGAACGCCTTTTTTAAATTGTACATTCATACAATTCCTCCTTTCACTATTATTGTACACCTACTACTATGCAATGTCAAGTACTAAAATTAAATTAGTATTAAAAATTTATAAGTTGCTGAACATTAACTGCAATACTGTATTTTTTCAGAAGCTTTTCATTTTTTAACTGGAAAAAATTTTTTTAATATGATAAAATTTTTTGAACCTTTCTTCCCCTGCCTGCCTCTTATAAGTAGATGCATCTAAGGAGGAACAATATGGAAGACTATGAAATAATAGAAAAATTGAAACTTGGTGACACAAGTTCCATAGATGAGCTGTACAACAAATACAGTGCAAAAGCCTTAAGAACAGCCTATCTTATAACCTCCAACAGCTACACTGCCGAGGATGTTGTTCAGGAAGCTTTTGTGCAGTGTATAAAATCTATAAAAACCCTGAGGAATCCGGATTCATTTAAACCATGGTTTTACAAAATCCTGACTCGTATAGCATGGAAGCACGCAAAGACAGATACATATTGCATATTGACTGATGAAATAACCGACAACATAAAAACATCAGCCTGTGATGAATATTTCAAAGATGAAAAATACGACCGTCTATATGAAGAGATCAATAAGCTTAACTACAAGCTTAAAACTACAGTAATATTATTTTATTTCAACGAAATGTCAATCAAGGAAATTGCCAAAACAATGGGCTGTCTGGAGGGTACAGTCAAATCAAGGCTTTTTACTGCAAAAAGCAAGTTAAGGAAATCAATTGATAAGGAGGACTCAATATGAATAATAGCTTAGATAATGAAATCAAAAAAACACTCAACAAAAAAGCCGAAAACATAAAGGCTTCTGAAAACCTCCTTACTTCAATTAAATCTCAGTTGGAAGAAATGGAGAATAAAAATATGAAAAGATTTAACTTTACACCAAGAACAATAGTAGTTGCTTCACTTTTAACAGTTGCCCTTGCAACAGGAGTTATCGCCTCAGGTGGTGTTGCTTCAATGGTCGGATACTCTGACCCAAGAGATTCAATAAATCATTTTCCTACAGCAGAAGAAGTTCAGGAAGTTGTAAACTATACACCTAAATATGTTGAAAATTTAGGCGGATATGAATTTGAAGATGCTCAGCCTTCAGTTTCCGGTGATATAGACGAGGCAGGAAACACAATCAGTTCATATAAGGATATTTCATTTAATTACAAAACAGATAAGGGAATTCTTTCCCTTTTTACAACACCTGCTGTAAGAGAAGATAATGAAACAGGAGAAACCATAGACTATAACGGACTTACCCTTTACTATTCAAGCTATATATATAAATCTGTT
>CAZGIC010000022.1:0-22425 GCA_964526435.1 uncultured Lachnospiraceae bacterium
CAGCCGAGGGTATAATATACTTTGCGTCAGCAAAGAGCTATGGGAACGAAGTGACCATAGCAACAGGAAGTTTTAACTTCCTGTAATATGACTTATGAGCAGCAAAATGAAAGCTCGCTTTCAATTTTGTGCGAAAAATCACCGAGGCGTAAGCCGAGGTATTATATTAGCCCTGTGAAAAAGGGCAGCTGTGGGACACAGCAGTCAGAACATAGTTCTGATAATATTTATATAAACATTATAAACGTAAAGGGAAAACTTGTCAATTTACAGTCTTTTCTCAATCTCACAGACAGCTAACGGCACAAGTGAAAGCCCCATTACCCACAGCCATTGTGATATTCTGAGAGGTGATGTACCGAATATACCGTTCATAAACTCAGGCTCAACAACAAGCCACTGCAAAAATACTCCAAGTAAAAGAGCACCTATTAAATAAACATTGTCAAATATATTCACATATAAAAGACTTCTTCTGCTCCTCATATTAAAAGCATGAACAAGCTGCGAAATACTAAGGGTACAAAAACTCATTGTCCTTCCTATAGTAAGATCACCATAGCACACCTTTCCTATTGCAAACGCCAGAAGAGCAAGAGATCCTATCATAATGCCCTCAAGTATAATTCTGTTCCACATACCCTCTTCACGTATTCTGCCCTCCATAATATTCTTATCAAAGGTATCAACACCAAGAGCAACAGCAGGCAAACTGTCTGTAACAAGGTTTACCCACAAAAGCTGTACAGGAATAAGTGGAACACTGAATCCCATAACAACAGCCAGAAATATGACAAGTATTTCCCCTATGTTTGATGAAAGAAGGAAGTGAATAACCTTTAATATATTTTCATATATACCCCTGCCCTCTTTTATAGCTGCTGCTATTGTATTAAAATTATCGTCTGCAAGTACTATATCACTTGCCTGCCTTGCAACCTCCGTTCCGTTTCCTCCCATTGCACAGCCTATGTCTGCAAGTTTTATTGAAGGTGCATCGTTTATGCCGTCGCCGGCAAAGGCAACTACTTCCCCGTCCCGTTTTAGAGCATCAACTATTCTGTACTTATGTTCCGGTGTAACCCTTGCATATATTGAACAATTCTGCACACATTTTTTAAGTTCTTCATTTGTCATTGTTTCAATTTCTTTCCCTGTAATGACGGAAGAATTTATGCCTATTTCCCCTGCAATAGCCTTTGCAGTAATTCCGTTATCCCCCGTTATCATAAGAGTTCTTATTCCTGCTCTTCTGCATATTTCAACAGATTCGGCAACACCTTTTCTGGGTCTGTCTGCAAGGGCAATCAGTCCTGCATATTTAAATCCCCTTTCCTCTTTTACAACTGTTGAGGATACCTTTTTTGCAACAGCCAACACTCTAAGCCCCTTTTCAGCAAGTCTGTCAGCTTCATTAAGTACATTCCTGTTTTTCCCGTCTCCGCAGATTTTAAGTATTTCTTCAACTGCCCCCTTGCTTACTGCAAGATAATCATTTCCATTCTTATGTACTGTAGTCATAAGCCTTCTTTCAGATGAAAAGGGAATTTCATATACCCTTGGCATATTATTTTCCATTTCTTCCTTATCAAAACCTTTTTCCTTTGCACCTCTTACAATACCAAGCTCCGTTGCCTCTCCCTTTTCAATATCAGCATCACAGCATAAGCAGGCAAGCTTAATAGTTTCATCGCTGCTTGTGTAACACAAAGTCATTTTGTTTTCTGTAATTGTTCCTGTCTTGTCACTGCATATTACAGTTGCATTTCCCAAAGCCTCAACAGCAGAAAGCTTTTTGACTATTGCATTTTTACCTGCCATTTTCTGAACACCTATTGCCAGTACAATTGTAACAACAGCAGTCAGTCCCTCAGGAATTGCAGCCACAGCAAGGCTTACAGCCGTCATAAACATTTTAAATGCAGAAAATCCTCTTAATACACCTATTCCGAATATTGAAATACATATAAGTATGGCACCCACTCCAAGTTCTTTTCCAAGCTTGTTCAGCTTTTTCTGCAAAGGAGTTTCCTCATCTTCTCTTTTAAGCATAGCTGATATTTTACCCATTTCGGTATTTTTACCCGTTGCTGTTACAACTGCCCGTACTCTTCCCTGAACAACACTTGTACCCATATAAAGCATATTTTTCCTGTCTGCAAGAGGAATATCCTCATCCAGCACACACTCCCTTTTTTCTACTCCGGCAGTTTCTCCTGTAAGAAGAGATTCATCAGCCTTTAAGGCAACCTCTTCAATAATTCTGCAATCGGCAGGCACAATATCCCCGGCCTCCAGAAGTATAATATCCCCTCTTACAATATTTTCTGAATTTATTTCCTTTTCTTCACCATTCCTTACGACCCTTGTTTTAGGTACAGTCATTTTTTTCAATGCTTCAAGAGCATTATCTGCCCTGCACTCCTGAACAGTTCCTATTATTGCATTAAATACAACTATGATTCCGATTACTATACTGTCAACAAACTCCCTTCCCCCTGAATATACTTCTGCAAAAGCACTTATTGCAGCAGCTGCAATAAGTACAATAACCATAAAATCTTTAAACTGATTTAAAAACTTAATTATAATTGGAGTGCTTTTTTCACTTTCAAGAGCATTTTCTCCATCTTCCTTAAGTCTTTTTTCCGCAGTTTTTAAATCAAGTCCGTCATTAATGCTTGTCTTTAAATCCCTTATTACCTGTCTTATATCTTCACTGTGGTAATTCATACTGTTCCTCCTCAATTTATGTAATATTCCAAATTTACTTATTTCAATATATGCGAACAAGCACAAAACTATAACCACAGCATAACTTAAATAGAGGTGATAATATGCTAAAAATACTTTCCCTTTCAATTATATTATCAATAGATGCACTTTTTTTCGGTTTCAGCTTCGGACTTAACAAAATAAGACTACCCTTAAAATCTGCAGCAGCAATGACATTAACAGGACTTGTAATTATACTTGGAGCAATAAAGCTTGGGGATATTATGTATGCCTTTCTGCCCAATGCAAAGCTCATAGGCGGACTTATACTTATAGGCATGGGCATATTTCTTGCAGCAGACTGTAAAAACAAAGGAAGCTTAAAATCAATGCTTAATAAGCCTGAAACAACAGACATTAACCGCAACGGAAAAATTGAAACAGGCGAAGCTATGGCAATTGGTACAGCCCTTTCTATTGACTCTTCAGCAGTAGTTATAGGTACAGCATATTTAGGAATAATTCTTCCTTTGACAATAATGATTATGCAGCTTATATTTCTCCTTGCAGGCATAGAGGCAGGCAAAAAAATAAAACCCGATATTGACAGCAAATATATATCTGTCATATCAGGTCTTATTATAATAATTCTGGGATTTATACAGCTTATCTGAATATAGCAAGGATACCTGAGCCTGACTCCACATCATCTCCCGGTATCAATATATCATCATCTGTCGTTGTTTCAGTTGGTTCCTCAGTTGTTTCCTCAGTTGTTTCTTCTGATTCCTCTTCATCCTCGTCATAGCCGAAAATATCAAATATACTCTTATCTTCATCAGGCAAAGCTTCTGTTGAAATTTCCATATCATTTCTGCTGTCAACACTTCTTTTAATTAAGAATATTTCTACAGCAATAACAATAACACATATAACCATTATGCCTATAATTCCGTAAATAACAGCCTTTTTCCAGAAACCGCCGTCTTTATAAAAATCATTTTTCTTGCTTTCAGGCTGGGAATGTCTTTCCCAGTGTCTTTTTGTGTCCATTTTTTTCAATTCTTCAAAAAATGTTTCCACATCAGGAGTCCTGTTTTCAGCTTTAATATTAAGAGCATTCATTATTGCATTTGATATAGAAGTTCTTAATGTTACCCCTTCTACTTCAGATATAGGTATAAGAGTATCCTGTTTGCTTCTTGATGTAGCTGTCACAGGTATTTCACCTGTTATAAGTTCATAATAAACTGCTCCTATGGAATAAATATCCACTCTTGTTGTAAGTTTTGCCCCTAACTTATACTGTTCAACAGGTGAATAACCTTCATTTGTATATATAGGCATAACCCTTGCCATATATCCGCAGAAACTAAAATCAGTAAGAACAATTGAACTGTTTTCATCAATGATTATAGTATCAGGTGTAATATTTCCATGTATTATACCAAGTTCATGAACTGGCTCTATGGCCTTTAATACAGCAACAATAACACGTCTTGCATATTCATCTGTTATTTCATAATCATCATCTATAATTTCCGCAAGAGAAGTTCCCTTTATAATTTTTCTTACAACGTAATATGTGTTATTTTCGTCAAATCCGTCAATAACATCATTGTGTTCAAGCCCTATAAGGTCCTGACACTCGTCACCAAATGCCTTCATGCCGGCATAATATCTTTCCTCAGCTTCACCGCTTTTTGTAAGAACAAGTTCATCGCCTTCATTTCTGCTGGCAAAATTATTTGGCAAAAACTCATTTATAAGAACCTTTTCACTTTCAGTCTTATCCCACGCCACATATGTAACAAAAATGCTGTTTAAATCTACAGAATATCCAACAACATATCTGCCGTTTAATTCCGTACCGGGATACAAATGCTTTTTATTATTTGGCTCAAGTATATATTCTCTGTCACAGTAAGGACAGATTTCCAAATTTTCATCAAACTCATTCATGCAATGCATACATCTTTTCATAGACCCACCTCCAATTCAGATACCGGAGCAAAAGTATTGCCCCATGATACCGACAAATCCGTTTAAGTTATTTAAAAATATTAAAATCTTTTTGTTATTTTTAAAAATAACTGGATTTTCATATTTTACGCAAAATTGATTTCTATTTTAATTACATAAAATATTACATTTTAACTCTCAGTATCTTATACAACATTTAATTATATCATTTTTTAACTGAATTTCAAGAATTTTTTCTTTTTTATATTGCGTTTTTTGTTTACAAAAAATTTACAATTAACATTCTTAATTTTTCTTTACAAATTTGTGAAGATATTGTATAATGTATTTGTAGACAACAAATAACAAATTTGTTTACTTAATTATAACAAATTTGTTGGCAGTTTGTAAATCTTTATTTTGCCAAACTCTATTATTCATATACAACTCTCCAGATAAAAGGCAGCTCTCTCCACGCTGCCTTTTATCATGTTTAAATTTATTTTATGAGGTAATTATGTTTAACATTCTACAAAATGTGTTTGGTTACACATCTTTCAGACCGGGACAAAAAGAAATAGTTGAAAATCTTATTGCTGGCAGAGATGTTCTTGCCGTTATGCCTACAGGTGCCGGAAAGTCCATTTGTTATCAAATCCCTGCACTTAAAATGAAAGGCATAACAATTGTTATATCTCCTCTTATTTCACTGATGACAGATCAGGTACAAAATTTAATACAATGCGGTGTCAGAGGTGCATATCTCAATTCTGCCCTTACACAAAAACAATATTTCAAAGCCCTTGATAATGCTAAAAAATATACATATAAAATTATATATGTTGCTCCCGAAAGACTTATGACTAAAAGTTTTCTTTCTTTTGCAAAGTCTGTAGACATATCCCTTGTTGCCGTTGATGAAGCCCACTGTATATCTCAATGGGGACAGGATTTCAGACCAAGCTACCTTGACATAAAAGACTTTATATCATCTCTTAACAAAAGGCCTGTTGTTGGTGCCTTTACCGCAACTGCAACAGAAAGAGTAAAAAAAGACATAATAAAGAAACTTGAACTTAATAATCCTTACACTGTTACAACAGGTTACGACAGAAAAAATCTTTATTTTGACGTAAAAATACCTGAAATTAAAACAAGTGAAGTATTAAAAATAATAAAAAAACATGAAAATGAAAGCGGTATAATATACTGTATGTCCCGCAAAAATGTAGAAGAACTTAATTATATGCTTAATTCAAAGGGATTCAGTTCCACAAGATACCATGCAGGACTTGATGACGAAGAAAGAACACGCAACCAAAACAGCTTTATACTTGACGAAAAAAATATTATGGTTGCAACAAATGCCTTTGGTATGGGTATAGACAAACCCGATGTAAGATATGTTATACATTATAATATGCCTCTCAGTATGGAAGCATATTATCAGGAAGCAGGAAGAGCGGGACGTGACGGAAACCCTGCACAGTGTATAATGCTCTATTCACCACAAGACTACAGAACAAATGAATTCCTTATAAATCTTGTAGATGAAAATGACACCCTTACATCAGATGAGAAAGAGGATATAAAAGCAAAATATATGTATAAGCTTGATAAGATAAGGGCCTATGCACTTTCAAAAAGGTGTTACAGAGAATATATATTAAATTATTTCGGGGAAAGAGCTGAGCCAAATTGTAAGTACTGTGGTAACTGCACAAAGGCAAAACACATAAAAGGCTATACTCCTTCAGAAGACAGAGAACTCTATAACCGCCTGAAAAAAATCACAATAGAAATTGCAAAATATGAACATATACCTTCATACTCCGTATTAAACGATGCCGTTCTTATGGATATGGCAATAAAAAAGCCAAAAACACTTGAGGAAATGAAAAAAGTAGAGGGTTTGGGAAGCTATAAAATAAAAAAATACGGAGAAATATACCTTAGAATATTACTTGAATAAACAACCATTTTCAGAAAACAGCTTTGGATTTTAATAAATATCCCAATAGCAAAGAAGCAAAAAAATCAGGTCAGAATAACTCCATTTTCTAACCTGATTTTTTTATTAATATTTCATTTTATTAATATAATCTATAATATGATCTACAGACTCATCAAATCCGATTTTTCCCGTATTTATAACTAAATCGTACATATCAAGTCCATCCCAGCGATGACCTGTATAAAATTTAAAGTAAGATGATCTCTTTTTATCTCTCTTTTCAATATCATCTTCAATAGTACCTTTTTCAGGCTGACCGTAAAGTTTTTCATATCTTGCTTTTCTGAAATCCATATCAGCTTTTAAAAATATTCTTACAAGAGGCTTTTCTTCTCTCAAAATATAATTTGAGCAACGTCCAAGCACAACACAAGAACCTTCCTGAGCTGCTTTTCGTATAATATTTGCCTGAATAGTAAAAAGTTTATCATTATCAGGCATTATTCCTACCTGTGCAGAATTATGAACACCCATAATTAAAGAATAAAGCAAGCTGTTCGTTGCAACTTCATCAACTCTTTCAAAAGTAGACTCTGCATAACCTGCCTCTTTTGCAGCCATATTTACAAGCTCTTTGTCATAAAAAGGTACTCCCAGTTTTTCCGATAATTTTTTCCCTATGTAATTACCGCCTCCACAGAATTGTCTGTTAATTGTTACAATAACCTTATCCATTAATAACACCTCCCTATTTTAATTATATTTTATATCAAAAACACATATTTGTCCAGTATAAGTTAATATAAAACGCACAAAATCCTCAAAACAAAAATTAATATATCATAATTTTTTTACAATATGATATAATAAAATCAAGAAATATTATCTATTAATGACAACTATACAGATTTTGTAATTCATTCATCTTGCGAATCAAATGGTATTGTTATATATAATTCAGAACGGTCAGATACTAAAAAAACAACAAACAAATATATATTGGCTGCTTAAGGCAATGGGCATTGTAGGCGGTGACAGTTTCAGAGGAAATGACAATATTACAAGGGGAGAAGCTTGTGCAATGATTTACAGAGCATTTGTAAACGAATAAATGACATAGTTTTACACAAGCAACAAGGCGGTGCATATGCACCGCCTTAATAAATTCTATATATTTAATTACTCAGCTACATATGCCATGAGTGCAACGTGTCTTGCTCTCTTAATAGCTGTAGTTAATAATCTCTGATGCTTAGCACAGTTACCGGTAATTCTTCTTGGTAAAATCTTACCTCTTTCAGAAACAAACTTTCTTAACTTTGCTACATCCTTGTAATCGATAGAAGTTGCCTTTTCTGCACAGAAAACACAAACCTTCTTCTTTCTTCTTCCACGTTTCTTGTTAACCATGATAAGAATCCTCCTTACTTAAAAAATTCAATAACAAACAAGCCCTTTCGGCTTACAATTAAAATGGTAAATCCTCGTCCTCAGCATCACTGTCAATGCTGAAACCTGCTGATGAAGGCATAGGACTGCTTTGCTGAGCATTAAAAGCCGTATTAAATCCGCCTTCTGCTGAATTTTCTCTTTCAGCCTTTGACTCAACAAACTCAAAATCTTCAACAATAACATCTGTTGAATATCTCTTGTTACCCTGCTGGTCTGTATAGCTGCTTACCTGCAGTCTGCCTGTTACAGCAATTCTGTTGCCCTTACGGAAATACTGTCCGATATTCTCACCACGTTTGCCAAAGCATACACAGTTTATAAAATCTGCTGTAGGCTCACCTTCCTGTCTGTTTCTTGAGAAAGGTCTGTCAACAGCAACAGCAAATCTGCACACTGCCAAAGGCTCTGCTGACTGAGTATATCTGACTTCAGGATCTCTCGCCATTCTTCCTAACAATATAACCTTGTTCATATAGGCGACCTCCTTTAATTAAGCCTCTTCCTGAGCAACGATTAAATAACGAAGTACCTTTTCATTAATACGCATACGAGACTCGATTTCAGCAGGAGCTGAAGTCTCTGCACTGAAAGTAACGAATTCATAAACACCTTCGTTTACCTTCTGAATTTCGTAAGCAAGTCTTCTCTTTCCCCAGTCGTCAACGCTTTCTACAGTACCGCCAAATCTCTCTATAAGAGCTTTAACGCCTTCCTTAGCTGCATTTAACGCTTCTTCATCTAAAGATGGGGAATAAACTACACAAAGTTCATACTTTTTCATCTTTTTGCACCTCCTTTTGGTCTTTGGCCCTTGCCTTTTGCAAGAGCAAGGAATGATGTTCTTAACATCACACAAAGTGTATTTTACCACACATAAAAAACAAAGTCAAGAATTTTTTTACAATTTAATTATCAATTTTACCCTTTATTACAATATAAACTTCCTTAACTTAGTTTTAACTTCAAATCCAATTATAAAATGAGATACAGAAAAAAACATAGCAATAAGTGATTCAATAGAAATATTCATATTGCTCTTCTTATTAACATATTATTTTATCCCTTTTTCTGAAAGTTCCTCTGTAATAAGGCTGTCCATAAACTCACCAAATTCCATACCATAGCTTAAGCAGGCTTTAGGAACAATACTATTCTCTGTAAGTCCGGGCAGCGTATTCACTTCAATTACATATATCTGCTCTTCCATTACTATCATATCAACACAGGCAAAACCTCTGCATTCAAGAAAATTAAATGTTTTAACTGCAATAGTTTTCACCATATCCTGCATATACAGAGGCATTTGTGAAAGAGCTGAAGATACCCCTCTTTCATACTTATCTTCATAGTCAAATATTTCACCCTTTTTGTTTACTTCAAGAACAGCCATTACCTGAGTTATGCCTTTATTTTCAAACACACAGCAAGTTATTTCTCTGCCTTTTATAAATTTTTCAATAAGTGCATCATCATTATAGTTTTTAAAAATCTTATTTACGGAATTTTCAAGTTCTTTAATATCTGATACAATTTCAATACCTATACTTGAACCACCCCTGTTAGGTTTTACAATAAGGGGGAATCCAAGCTGACGTATTTCATCTGCAAATAAAACAATACTTTCGCCTTTTTTAATGAAAATATCTGCTGCCGTCTGTATATGATTTGCCTCAAGCACAGTTTTAGAGGACTTTTTATCCATACAAAGAGCACTTGACAAAACCTTGCTTCCAACGTAAGGTATTCCCATACACTGCAAAAGTCCCTGTATAGAGCCGTCTTCTCCGTATCCTCCATGAAGGGTGCTTACTACAACATCAGGAGTAACTTCCATAAGTTCCTTAATCCATTCTCTGTCATTGTCACCGGGCAGAGAATATATATGTATATCGTATTTATTTTTATCCAAAGAATTAATCAGGTTTTCACAGGATCTAAATGAAATATCTCTTTCAGCAGAATTTCCTCCTGTAAGTATACCCAATTTAATTTTATCCATTTTAAAGCCTCCAAATATTATATCTCAGCATTCCTTAATTCTTCTGCTCCTGACTCAGGAAGTACTGAATTTATATAGCATCCCGTACTAAATTCAAAACCTGCCATATGACCTATTCTTGGTATTATCTGAGTATAGAAATGAAAATATTCATGACATTGTTCATCTCTCGGTGCAGAATAAAGACATATGTTATAAGCTATTCCAGGTCTTATAGCAACAAGACGCCTTAAAGAATTTCTCAATATAATGCCATAGTCTGTTAATTCCTCATCAGTAAATTCTTTAATTGAAGATACATGCCTTTTAGGAAGAATATCCATACCATAAGGAAATTTACCGTCAGCAGGAATATAACATGTAAAGCTCTTATTTTCCTCAACTATTCTTTCTCCGAAATCCAGACTGCAAAAATAGCATTTATCATTTTCCTCATAATATCCTTTTAAAACCTGAAGCAAATGTTCCATTTTAAGAGGCACAACGGGGAGAGAGGCTATCTGCCAGTGAGAATGAGACTGACTGGCTCCTGCTTCCATTCCCTGGTTTTTAAATATCTGAACATATTTGCTTTTTTCATCTCCCTCAAGCTGTATAAATCTGTTTTTTAAAACTGACATAAGCTTGAACATATGCTCATCAGAAAAATCTATAAGCTTTTCATCATGTACATTTGTATCTATAACTACATCATGAACTCCATAAGTATCCTCATTTGTATGAACAAAAGGATATTTATTGGGCACAATTTTTATAAATCCGTCATCATATACAGGCTCCGGTGTCATATAACTGTTCTGAGGACAAAAAGGACAATATTCCTTTGGAGTTGTCTTAACAGTATCCCTTTTAAAGCTGTGGGGTCTTTTAGCCCTGTCAGTAGCAAAGAAAACATACTCTCCTGTCAGAAAGCATCTTTTTATCATTGTTTTATTATTATCAATCATTTCGTCACCTCTATCCAATATACCAATTATAAATACTTCCATAAATATTATTAACAGAAGGCGTCTTTTCTCCCTTTATTCTGTCATTTGTTACAAGAATGTCTGACTTGAATCCTATACCTATTACAGGCAGCTGAGAACTTATATATTTACTCAATTCATTTAAAGCTGCCTTATAACCTTCCTCACTGATTGCAGATGTACAGTCACCAACAAGTTTATCCATATTAACATCTGCATATTTACCGTAGTTAATATTTCCGCTGCTGCTTATAAGAGCAGAAACATCCATATTTTCCTTAAGCCTTACACCACCCATATACACAGTAAAATCACCGTTTTTGAGTCTTTCTATATATTCTGCATAGCTTACCGCCTCAACACCTGTATGCATGCCAACACTGTTAAAAGCTTCGCTTATGAGTCTTGCACTTTCAACCCTTGCAGAATTTTCACTGTTTACAAGTATATTAAATGTAAAGCTGTCAAAACTTCTTCCTCCTGTTGACACAAGGGTATTTGCAAGATTTGTATCAAATTCATAACTGTCCTCTCCAACTTTTGACGTATAAGCATTGTCAGGATTAATAGGAGTAACTGACTCAGTCATCTTATTTAAATATATATCATTGATAATATCCTCTCTTGGAATAAGATGAGCAAGCCCTTGTCTTATGTTTACATTTGAAAACATTTCATTCTGTACATTAAAGCCTAAAAACTCAAACTGATTTGTCGGAAATTCTACAGCATTACTGCTAAGTTCTGTTGAAAGAGAACCTAAACTATTTATATCAAGTGTCATTGCATCGATTACACCTGCTTCAAGTGCCTGTACTTCAGTCTGAGTATCTGACATTATTTTTACATTTACATTTGAAATATAGGGGCTTCCGTTAAGCCCTGTTTCTGAAGCAACAAGTTCCATTTCCTTTACAAGGGTATATGAAGAAAACTTGTAGGCACCGTTTCCCACTGGTTTCAGAGCCTCAGCCGCTCTGCTGTTATAGTAATGCTTAGGAATAACAGGAAAACAAAGGCTGTATCCCACAGAACCAAGTCCTTTTGAATAACTTATTCTAACAGTCAGTTCATCTACCTTTGAATAAGATGTTATATTGTCAGCACAGCTTTTATATATGGTGTCAAGTTCTGCATCCTCAAGTTCCCGAAGCGTATATATAACATCATCAGCTGTTACTGCATTGCCATCGTCCCACTTAACACCTGATTTGAGTTTAAGGGTAACAGTATTTCCGTTTACTTCGTAACTTTCCGCAAGATTTGGCACAACCTGCATTTCATCATTTACAACAAATAAAGGTTCATAAATAAGCCTTAAAATTCTGTCAACAGTGTTATCTCTGTTCTCAATAGGATTAAGTGTTTCCGGAGTATGCATGGCAAGAGTAATTGTCCCGCCTGTTGTAGGTTTAGTTTCCACAACCTGTTCCGTATTTGAATTACTGTTTTCTTCAGCCATCTGCTCATTTCCGCATCCGCTTAAAATCAGACAGCATATCACAAGAGCACTAATTGCTCGCAATTTCATATAAATCAGTCCTTAAAATAATTTTGTAAACCTTTTCGTAAAACATTACCTTTTTAACATAATTTTCAGTTTCCTTGTAGGGTATATAGTCAAGATATTCCCCGTCAGAACTATATTGTGTATCAGCAAGCCAGTTTGTTACATTACCGCTTCCCGCATTATAAGCTGCTGCCATAAGCTCTTCATTATTGTTAAACTGCCTTGCAAGAAAATTAAGCACCCAACACCCTATTTCAATATTGACATCAGGATCCTCAATATCTGCATAACTAAAATTTTCAATACCCATATTTTCAACTGCCCAGTCTATAGTAGCAGGCATAAGCTGCATAAGTCCTCTTGCTCCCTTATGGGATTCAGCAGTAGTATCAAAACCGCTTTCCGCTTTTATGATAGCACATACAAACCCCGGTTCCAAATCATATTTTTCACTATACTCTAAAATTTGCTCTGAATACTTAACAGGAAAGAGTATACACATAGCACAATAAGCTATAAACAGCAATATAACTATCCATAATATTGCCGTAAGCAGGAATTTAATCAGTTTAAACATTAAATTAACTCCTCATCATTCATAAATTTTAAAACCTTATCTTTCAGTTCTTCCATATCACTTTCATTCCTTATAATAACATCGGCAATTTTTGCAATATCTTCAAATTTCATCTGATTTTTAAATCTTAAGACTGCACTTTTTCTGTCAATATTATCCCTTAACATTACTCTTTCAATTCTTATTTCCAGAGGTGCACACACCGCCCATATACTATCACACATTTTGTCAAGCCCTGCTTCTATAAGAAGAGGTGCATCTATTACAATACACTTTTTATCCTTATTTAAATCAATTCTTTTTTTGACCTCTTCTGTTATATACTTATGTGTAACAGAGTTAAGCAGTTCCAGTTTATTTCCGTCATTAAACACAACAGAACCCAATGCCTTTCTGTCTATTTCGCCGTCTGCTCCAAGTATCCCCTTACCAAAGGCTGATACAATATCGTCATAAGCAATCCCATAGGACATCATATTTTCATGGGCAATTTTATCGCAGTCAATAATCAATGCACCCTGTTCAGCCATAACAGATGCAACAGCACCCTTACCGCAGCCGCTGTTTCCCGTAAGTCCTATAACTTTCATAATACCACCTTATCTATTTTTCTAAAATACCGTATTCCAGATACACAGCAAGGCACATAAGTACAAAACTCGCAAGACACATAGTCCTTATGTTTGTAAAATAAGATGACGTATATGCAAAAGCAAGGAAGGCAATCCATAATGCAATACATATAAAATATCCGATTATCCAATATCTGCTTTCCTTATATTCTTTATCACAGCTTATATAAAACTTTGCAAGACAGGGAACGCCCACTGCAAACATACAGTTTCTTATAGGTATAAATTCACCGTTTGTTATCCCAACTCCGCTTGTATCAAGCTGTAAAACCAAAATTATCATCAGTCCCGTTGCTGCAAAGAGCACAAAACTTGCAGCATAGGACAAAATTTTCTTACCGTTCATATACAATCACCTCTATTTAACATCATACCAGTTATCCCCTGCATGCACCTCTGCTATTAAAGGTACAGAAAGAGACACTGCATTTTCCATTTCTTCTTCCAGTATATTTGCTACTTTATCTTCTTCATCTTTGTAAGCCTCTATGAGCAACTCGTCGTGAACCTGAAGCACAAGCTGTGACTTAAGTCCTTCCTTTTTCATTCTTTTATAAACTTTAACCATAGCAATTTTTATAATATCCGCAGCCGTGCCCTGAACAGGCATATTCATAGCCACTCTTTCACCAAAGGATCGCTGTACATAATTACTGCTGTTTATTTCTGAAATATATCTTCTTCTGTTAAAAAGAGTAATCCCATAGCCCTTTTTCTTCGCAAATTCAACACAGCCGTCAATAAATTCCTTAATTTTAGGATATTTTGCAAAATAGCTTTCAATATAAGTGTCTGCTTCTTTTTTAGTAATTCCCAGATCCTGAGACAGACTGTAGGCACCTATACCGTAAATAATACCGAAATTTACTGCCTTTGCATTTCTTCTCTGAATAGGTGTAACTTCATCAAAAGGTACATTAAAAACCTGAGACGCCGTCATTGTATGAATATCCTGATTTTCTTTAAAAGCATTTATAAGGTTTTCATCTCCTGCAAGATGAGCCAACACTCTCAATTCTATCTGAGAATAATCCGCATCAATGTAAACACAGTCCTTTTTTGGTATAAATACCTTTCTGAGTTTTCTTCCAAGTTCAATTCTTATTGGGATATTCTGCAGATTAGGTTCTGTAGAACTTATTCTTCCTGTTGTTGTTATTGTCTGATTAAATGTGGAGTATATTCTGTCATCATCGTGAAGCACTGCCAGAAGCCCCTCTGCATATGTGGACTTAAGCTTGCTGTAAGAACGGTATTCGAGAACTTTACCCACAATTTCATCCTTGTCCTTAAGCTTTTCCAGTATATCGGCAGATGTTGACCAGCCTGTTTTTGTTTTCTTACCGCCCTTTAACCCCAGTTTTTCAAACAAAATATAGCTTAGCTGTTTAGGAGAATTAATATTGAACTCCTCCCCCGCAAGCCAGTAAATATCCTTTGTAAGTTCCTCCAGCTTGCCGTCAAGACTTTTACCGTATTCAATAAGGGCATTTCTGTCAACTCCCATGCCTACATACTCCATATTTGCAAGTACATATATAAGGGGAAGTTCTATTTTATAGTACAGCTCTTCTTGCTCATTTTCCTTTATTTTTTTATCAATTACGGGATAAGCTCTGAAACTTATGTCACACATTCTTCCGCAGAATTCCGTAAATTCTTCATCATTTAAATCATCAAAGCTCTTTCTGCTTTTTCCTTTACCCATAATTTCTTCTTCCGACGGATAGCTTTCATTTAAAAAATCTTCAGCAAGCTCATTGTATTCATAATTGTCCATAGAAGAATTTATAATATATCCCCCTATCATTGTGTCAAAAATAATACTGTCAAGCTCAATATTCTTTCTCTTTAAATACACTATATCCCTCTTGCCGTTATGAGCAATCTTACAATTTTGATTTTCAAAGAAGTCTTTAAAAACAGTCAAAATTTCTTCTTCACTCATTCTGAATACATAAGCACTGTGTTCTTTCTGTGTTACAGATATACCCTTAAGTTTTTCATTTTCATATATCATTTTGTAACCGCAGTTTTCAAAAGGATTTATATCTGCAATGGCTTTTTTAGCTTCATTTACACCCTTTATCAGCGTATACTCAGCAATATGCTTTTCACTTACCTTTTCCGTATCAAAGCGGCTTAGCATTGACTTAAACTCATATCTTTTAAACATTGAGTATGCTTCTTCATTAAATATATCTCTGACCCTTGTATCATCAAAATCAAACTCCATTGGAACATCTGTCTTTATTGTTACAAGCCACTTGCTCTCTCTTGCCTGTTCTGCATAAGTTACAAGATTTTCACTTGCCCTTTTTGGCTTTACACTGTCTGCATTTGCAATAGCATTTTCAACAGACTTGTACTCCTGTATTATTTTAATTGCGGTTTTTTCACCAATTGAGGGGACACCTGGCACATTATCACTTGCATCTCCCATTAATGCCTTGACATCAATAAATTCCTCCGGTGTTACACCATATTTTTCAATAACATCAACTGCATTGTAATCTTCAACAACAGTTGTTCCTGACTTTGTCTTTGGTATCCTTATTTTTATTATATCTGTTGCAAGCTGAAGCAAGTCCCTGTCACCGCTTACAATTACAGGAGTTATACCCTTGCTTTCAGCAGTCCTTGCAATTGTTCCAAGCAAATCATCGGCCTCATATCCGCCCATTTCATATGTCTTTATATTCATTGAAGCAAGAACCCTTTTAACTGTATCCATCTGAGGCACAAGTTCTTCGGGCATTCCCTTTCTGGTACCCTTATAATCCTTGTATTCCTTATGTCTGAATGTAGGTTCATGAACATCAAAGCATACAGCACAATAATCAGGCTTTTCCTCATCAAGTAATTTAAAAAATATATTTAAAAACCCGTAAACGCCGTTTGTAAATTCTCCGTCCTTATTTGTAAGAACAGGCATAGCATAAAAGGCTCTGTTCATTAAACTATTGCCGTCTAAAAGCATAATTTTATCAGACATTTTTCTTCCTCCGCTCTTTTTATACATAAAGGGATATAACAACCTAAATTATAGTATACTAAATTTTTAACAATATTAAAAGCCTAAATTTAAATTTTAATAATATAGTAATTTTTGTTAAAAATAACATTATATCTAAAAATATATAAAAAAATCCGCAAACCTGAGGCTTACGGATTTCAAACTGTAAATAAACTTATTTGTAATTAAAAATTGTAGTTTTTGAACAATTAACTTGTATTAGCATTGCAAACTTTAATCCCCATGATGCAATTCCGAATAAAAAAATTTATACCCTGTCTTTATCATCAGTCACGGTTATGCACATGAATATTCAGATCGCCGTAACCATTTTCCTTACAGGTATTTATTATATTGTCATTTTCTACATTTACGTTCTTATCAAATACCTTTTTGCTTTCAAACAATTCTTTCTGACGCATAGGTCCGTTTACACAGCCACCTTCACATGCCATACCTTCAATAATATCCTCCTGAAGTCTGCCAAGCTTGAGCATCTGCAATGCAACTTTACATTCAGCGGCACCGTTGCATATTTTCGCCTTTGGCTTAAGGTCAAGACCTTCTTCCTCTATAACTCTTACAACTGAAGCTGATACACCACCGCTTCTTGCAAAGCCCTTACCGTAACGTGTAGCAAACTGCTCTCCCCCTTCAAATTTTTCAGGGTCAACCTTCTTTACGGCAAACATTGCTGCAAGTTCATCAAATGTAAGAGCAGCACTTATCAATCCCATATATCTTGATATAACTTCATGTTTTTTTGCAATACAAGGTCCTATAAATACAATTTCAGCTTCAGGATCCTTTTCCTTTAAGTATCTGGCTGCCGCAAGCATAGGTGAACCTGTTGTTGACATTCTATCCTTAACTTCAGGATAATGTTTTACAATCATATTGTAAAAGGCAGGACAGCAAGAAGTTGTCATCTTATTACCTTCTTTAATATTTTCAACAAGCTCCTTAGCCTCACTCCACGCAACAGCATCTGCACCAAGAGCAATTTCATAGCACTCTTTAAAGCCAAGTGCCTCAACAGCCTGCTTTAAAGCAGGAATAGTAGCCGTACCAAACTGTCCCTCAATAGAAGGTGCAATCATAGCATATGTATGCTCAGGATTATTTCTTATTGAATTAATAACATTAGTCATCATAGATACGGCACCTATTGCACCAAAAGGACATTTAACAACACACTGACCGCAGTTGATACACTTATCCTCGTCAATCATAGCAAGGTCATGTTCATCCATATCAACAGCGTTTACAGGACATGCTTTAATACATGGTCTTTCAATATCTACAATTGCATTATACGGACAGGCCTTTACACAGGCACCGCAATTTTTACATTTTGTCTTGTCAATATAAGCTCCGTGAGGCGTATGTATAATAGCACCAAACTTACACGCTTTCATACACTTCTTTGCAAGACAGTTCTGACAGTTGTTTGTTACAGTTACCCTGTCAATAGGACAGCCTTCGCAGGCGGACTGCATAACGTGAATAATCTGTGTATTATCCTTTTTTTCATAGTGAAGACCTGCGGGAAGCTTACCCATTGCAAGTCTTACTCTCTGTCTTAATATTTCCCTCTCCCTGTAAACACAGCATCTGAAACTCGGCACAATAGGATCCGTAATTTCATAAGGTATCTGTTCCATTTTATCATCAAGTGTACCTTCATAGGCATATTCTGCAACTTTATAAAGCACGGCATTTTTAATTTGATTAATGTCGGTTATCTGTTCCATTTTTAATCCTCCTGAAAAATTAATAATAATATCTTTTAACAACTTTTCCTGCCTTAACCATAAGACTGTAAAGCTGATCCATAATCAACATTTTTATACTTAAATCCACTGACAGATTAGGATTCTGATGAGCCGGATTAATTTTTTGACCAATAAACATATTAAAGTGGGTACATTCTTCCATAAGCATTTTTGCTATAAGTGATGCTCCATTTTTCTTTTCAAGACTCATAAGATTTTCCTTGTCTGTAGGATTTTCAATATAAGACTTTATAATATCTACTGCCTTTTTAAGAGTAATAACTCCTTCCGTAACAAGGTCTATTCCCGGTATTTCTGCGGTAGGCGGTATTTCCGGATCAATATATTCAAGACTTGGTATAAGAGGTTCTTTAAGCACTCTGCTTACTATTGTAGCAGAGCTTCCGCCGCATACGATCTTCTTACCCTCCGGTATCATAAACTCTGTCACAAGTCTTTCATCGCTTTTAGGGTCAACAGGCGGACCGCTGTAAAGACTTACAACCATTTTCGGTGTTATTCTCACAATTGCAGCCGTTGTATCATCACCGGGCTTATTCATGTAAAGCTGATTACATGTTTCACACAGCATACTTGAAAGACTTGCAGCTGTTATTCCTGGCTTAATATGACTTATTAAGTACCGGGACACATTTTCCCATGTCCACCCAAGATTCATAAGCTGTCCTATTCCTGCATACACAACGCCATCACTCATTAATGTCAGCACATCATCAGGTTTGACCTTAAATCTTGCCTCTCTTATATTCTTGCCGGCAATTTCTCTGTAACTGTATTCAATTGAAACCAGTTCTCCGTTCCTGACAAATATACAGCCCGGGGAATCGAACTCAACAAGATAGGCATTGCCTTCATAATCTATCTGCAATATTATAAATGTTGAATAAGCAACCTTTCTTATATTACATATAGGCAGTGTATGAACTATTGTATCAACAGTATCCTCAATTGTAGAACCTTCATAAAGCATAGTTGAAATAATTTTAGCTGTAAGTGTAGAAAGTATATTAGCCTTTACCCCGCTTCCCAGTCCATCTGAAAGAACTACAATATATTTATCATCACTTCTCACAATTTCAACATTGTCACCGCAAAGTTCCTCGGTATATTTTATTAAGCTTTTATACGCTCCATCTACATATACATTATCAGACATCATTCATTCCCTCAGAATCTATAAGGTTTTTAAGCTTATTAAGCGTAACCTTTGTTTCAGCAGTAGTTTCTCCAAGCAGACTTGCTATCTGCTGTGCCACAACCATCTGTTTATCAATAACTTTCTGTGCCATTTCAACAGACTCCATTTTTCTCTTGTAAAGGATCTCTTTATCCTTTTCTTCCTGGGTAACATCTTTTATGATAGCAATAGCCATATTTCTCTCTTCAGAATATACAATTGTCTGTTCAGTAACAATATTATATTCGTGATAACAGACCTTTTTATCATATATACTGCTTTTATTGGCAATTACCTGTTCAAAATCCGTTGTAGGTATAAAGTCTGAAAGCTTACGGTTCAGGGCTTCAAGCCTTGTAATATTAAAAAGTTTCTGTGCTGCAACGTTAAACTCCTTAATATACATATCGCTGTCAACAGCAATTATATAATTAGGCGTAAGACTTAATGTAACATTACTCATTGCCTGATTTATATCTGTCATATATGGCATACATATGTAAAGATCCGCCTTGTTTTGATACACGGCAATTGCCTTTTCCCTGCATGTAGCGTAACCGCAGCTTCCGCAGTTCAGTTCCTGTGCCCTTGAATTTTTACCTATCTGAGAAAGTATTGCCCGTATTTCATCTTCACTTGGCATATTCTGACATACAGGTTCAGGCTTATATTCGGTTCTCACACTTGAAACATCATAATGCCTTGACTTTGTTGCATTATCTGCATGTTTTTTAACTTCTATTCTTGCTTTATATCCCGTCGATCTCATTTTAGGCATAAACGGACCGTTTACACAGCCGCCGTAACAGGCAGAACCTTCTATAAAAGCATTTTTTATACTGCCATTCCTCATTTCATCAAAAATCCTTGTCAGATTTCCAAGTCCGCTTACAGCAATAAGGTCATAGCCTTCTATACGCTCTGTCTTTGTAAGCTTACAGTATTGATGCTGCAAGTCAAATACAATACCATCTACAATGGGATATATTCTGGAATATCCGGCCTCATTGTCAAATCCATACTCATTTCTTTCTTCTTCAGATTCTTCTCCCGGCGTTATTCCTTCCTCAATAAACCATTTCATTAGCTGTTCATATGTAACAACACCATCAATGTATGTACTTTCGGAACATTCCTTTATTCTTGCAAGGCAGGGAGAAAAATGAATAACCTTTACATCATTCCCTCTAAGCTCCTTTATAATTCTGCCGTGAACCAGAGCAGGGGACATTACGGGAGCAAGCCATTTCACAAGTTCGGGATAATATTTTTGAATATACATATTGACACTGGGACACGAAGATGAGATAATATTTTCGATTTTCCCGTCCCTGATAAGTCTGAGATACTCTTTTGTAACATATTTTGCACCTATTGCAGCCTCTTCAACAAAATCAAAGCCCAGCTTTTTAAGTGCCCATGCCGCAGAAGACGCATTTTCACCGAATGCCGCCACAAAACTTGGATCAAGACTTGCCACAGTAACAATATTTTCATCATTTAAATAATCTTTTATGTTATCTATGTCATTCTGCAGTTTTTTTGCTTTCTGAGGACAAGTTGTCATGCAGACACCACATAATATACACTCATCTTCAATAATTTCGACCTTATCATTAACATATTTAATTGATTTTACAATACAGTTTTTAAGGCATTTGTAACAGTTTTTACAATTTGCCTTTCTTACCCTTATGTAGCCCATATAAAAGCCTCCACTTAAACATTAGGTAAAATCTTTTTATTAAAAAACATTTCTATATCTTCATCTGCAACAGAATAAAATTCATTGTTTATTTTAACTGAAACTCCATCATGACTGCACTGCCCCATGCAGAAAGAGCCCTTTAAAATAACTTTATCATCTATATTGTTTGACCTGATAAGTTCTGCAAACTTATCAATAACAGTTTTGGAGCCCTTTAAATGACATGAACTTCCAACACACACAAATATCTCCATTAATTTAATCCTCCTTTTTTAACCACAGTGTATTTTACACCTGCCTAATAGATTATAATACTCTCTAATATAACCGTCAAACTTTTTTATTAAATTTATAAAATTTAGTCCATATCGACAATTTTGTCATAATTCAAACATCATATTTTGTATAATTTTAGTATATATTGTCGTTTTATATAACTCTATTTTTTCTCCTTTAAAAGTTTACCAAGTTCCTGCATAAAGCTGTCCACATCTGTAAACTGTCTGTAAACAGAAGCAAATCTTACATAGGCAACTTCATCTATATTCTTAAGCCTTTCCATAACCATTTCACCTATTTCTTTACTGGGAACTTCCTTTCTTGCCGAATTCAAAATAGTATTTTCAATATCCGTTACCATTTGGTCAATGACCTCTCTTGACACAGGACGCTTGCTGCAGCTTATAAGTATGCCCTTTGTAAGCTTGTCCCTGTTAAAAGTTTCCCTTGTATTGTCTGACTTTACAACAGTAAGGGGAATGGTATCAATTCTTTCATATGTTGTAAATCTGCCTTCACAGCCGTCACAATAACGACGGCGTCTTATTACAGTGTTATCCTCCATAGTTCTTGTATCTATAACCTTTGTATCTGCCTTACCACAGAACGGGCATCTCATTTAATGACCTCCTTGCGACAAATTTATATACTATTATATATATTATAACAATATAAAAAAA
>CAZGIC010000023.1:0-6658 GCA_964526435.1 uncultured Lachnospiraceae bacterium
AAATATTGTAGAATGATTTATTATCCCCTGTGGTGTAAAGCTGCAGGGGATTTTTTATGAATTAAAATGCAAAAATATAGGAAATAAAGAATATTTTTATATGGCGTAATAAGTTCTGACTTATAAATAGAGGGGGATAAAAGATAATATAATGTGATTTTATTAAAAAATTATTATAATTTTGTAAAAAAATAGCTATATTGCAGTATTTGTTAAAAATAAAGCTTGCAATAATTAAAGTTTATGCTATAATATATATAAGATTTAGAATATATTTATGTGCAGGGTGCACAACTGGAGGCGATTAAAATGAGCAAAAAATTTGTTTACTTATTTTCTGAAGGCAATGGTAAGATGAAGGAATTACTTGGCGGTAAAGGTGCAAATCTTGCTGAAATGACTAGTCTTGGTATGCCTGTACCTCAGGGATTTACAATTACTACAGAAGCTTGTATTCAGTATTATGAAGACAATGAGACCATTAACGATGAAATTCAGGCTCAGATAATGGAATACATTGGAAAGATGGAAGAAATTACAGGCAAGAAATTTGGTGATCTTGAAAATCCTCTTTTGGTTTCTGTTCGTTCAGGTGCAAGGGCATCCATGCCGGGTATGATGGATACCATACTTAATCTTGGACTTAATGATGAGGTTGTTGTGGCTTTTGCAGAAAAGACCGGTAACCCAAGATTTGCTTATGATTCATACAGAAGATTTATACAGATGTATTCTGATGTTGTTATGGAAGTAGGTAAAAAGTATTTTGAACAGCTTATAGATGATATGAAGGATAAGAAGGGGGTTAAGCTTGATACAGAGCTTACTGCAGAGGATCTTAAGGAACTTGCAGAACAGTTTAAGGCTGAGTATAAGGCTAAAATAGGTACAGACTTCCCATCTGATCCTAAGGAACAGTTAATGGGTGCAATTAAGGCTGTTTTCCGCTCATGGAATAATCCAAGAGCTATTTATTACAGAAGACAGAATGATATTCCGGGCTCATGGGGTACTGCCGTAAATGTACAGTCTATGGTATTTGGTAATACAGGAGATACATCAGGTACAGGTGTTGCGTTTACAAGAAATCCTGCAACAGGAGAAAAGAAGCTCTTTGGAGAATTTCTTATAAATGCACAGGGTGAAGATGTTGTTGCAGGTGTGAGAACTCCTCAGACAATAGATCAGTTAAAGGATGTAATGCCTGAAGTATATGACCAGTTTGTAGATATATGTGGTAAACTTGAAAATCATTACAGAGATATGCAGGATATGGAGTTTACAATTGAAAATAAGAAACTTTATATGCTCCAGACAAGAAACGGTAAGAGAACTGCTGCTGCTGCTTTAAAGATTGCCTGTGACCTTGTTGATGAGGGTATGATTACACCTCAGGAAGCTGTTTGTATGATTGATCCTAAACAGCTTGACGCTCTCCTTCATCCACAGTTTGATGCAGAAGCTTTAAAGAATGTTAAGCCTGTTGCGTCTGCTCTTGCAGCATCTCCCGGAGCTGCCTGCGGAAGAATAGTATTTAATGCAGAAGATGCTATTTCATGGGCAAAGGCAGGAGAAAAAGTTGTACTTGTAAGACTTGAAACTTCTCCTGAAGATATAGAGGGAATGAATTATTCACAGGGTGTGCTTACTGTAAGAGGCGGTATGACTTCTCACGCAGCTGTTGTTGCAAGAGGTATGGGTATATGCTGTGTATCAGGCTGCGGTACTATTAAGATGGATGAAGAAAATAAGCAGTTTGAACTTGCAGGCAGAGTATATAAAGAAGGTGACTGGATTTCTCTTGACGGTTCTACAGGTAATATATACGGTGAGGCAATACCTACTGTTCCGGCTTCAATAGGCGGTGAGTTTGGAAGAGTTATGGCATGGGCAGATGAGTTCAGAGTGATGGAAGTAAGAACTAATGCTGATACACCAAGAGATGCAAAGCAGGCTGTTGAGTTTGGTGCAGAGGGTATAGGTCTTTGCAGAACAGAGCATATGTTCTTTGATCCTGAAAGAATTTCAGCTATAAGAGAAATGATATGTTCCGATACTCTTGAAGAAAGAGAAACTGCTCTTGCTAAGCTAGAACCAATGCAGCAGAGTGATTTTGAAAAACTCTATGAAACAATGGAAGGCAAACATGTTAATATAAGATTCCTTGATCCGCCTCTTCATGAATTTGTTCCTACTGAGGAAGCTGATATTGAGGAACTTGCAAAGGTTAAAGGTAAGAGTGTTGCAGACATAAAGAACATTATTGCATCACTTCACGAATTTAATCCAATGATGGGTCACAGAGGCTGCCGTCTTGCTGTTACATATCCTGAAATTGCAAGAATGCAGACAAAGGCTGTAATAAAGGCTGCAATAAATGTGTCAAAGGCACATCCTGAGTGGAATATTGTACCTGAAATTATGATCCCTCTTGTTGGTGAGATTAAAGAGCTTGCCTATGTTAAGAGTGTAGTTAAGAAGACTGCAGATGAAATAATTAAGGAGTCCGGTGTTGAATTAAAGTATAAGGTTGGTACTATGATTGAAATCCCAAGAGCTGCCCTTACTGCAGACCAGATTGCAAAGGAAGCTGAATTCTTCTCATTCGGTACAAATGACCTTACACAGATGACATTTGGTTTTTCAAGAGATGATGCAGGAAAATTCCTTGATTCTTACTATGAAAAGAAAATATATGAATTTGATCCTTTTGCAAAACTTGACCAGGATGGTGTTGGAAAGCTTGTTAAAATGGCTGCAGAGCTTGGTAAGGAAACAAGACCTGATATTGTTTTAGGTATATGCGGTGAACACGGCGGAGATCCTTCTTCTGTTGAATTTTGTCACAGAGTAGGTCTTAACTATGTAAGCTGTTCTCCATTCAGAGTGCCTATTGCAAGACTTGCAGCTGCACAGGCTCAGATCAAATATCCAAGATAATTATTACGACAGGGCTGTTGTGTAAATGACAGCCTTGTTTTAGTAAATTTGTGATGGGTGTTATTGTTAGTTAATAATTATTAATAAAATAAATTTGGTATAATTATTATTGCAGGGATAATTAATAATTTAAATTATAAAGGAGGTTTTTATTATGGATTTAAAGGGAACTAAGACAGAGGCTAATTTAAAAACAGCTTTTGCAGGTGAGTCAGAGGCAAGAAATAAATATACATTTTATGCCAGCAAGGCAAGAAAAGATGGATATGAACAGATTGCTGATATTTTTGAAGAAACTGCCAGAAATGAAAAAGAGCATGCTAAGCTTTGGTTTAAGCTTTTACATGGCGGTATTCCTGATACAATAGAGAATCTAAAAGATGCTGCATCAGGTGAAAACTACGAGTGGACTGATATGTACAAAACTTTTGCGGAAGAAGCAAGAGAAGAAGGTTTTGAAAAAATTGCCAAGCTTTTTGAAGGCGTAGCTGCAATTGAAAAGGAACATGAAGCAAGGTACATAAAGCTTTTAGAAAATATTGAAGGTGGACTTGTATTTTCAAGAGATGGAGATATGATCTGGCAGTGTGCTAACTGTGGTCATATTGTAATCGGTAAGGAAGCGCCTAAGGTATGTCCTGTGTGTGCTCATCCACAGAGTTTCTTCCAGATTAAGGCTGAAAATTACTAATTTAATTATATGATTTGAACATCTGGCTGTGTTTGTATGAATTCGGTCAGATGTTTTTTTTCTTTGTTTTTAGAATTAACTCAAAATTCAGCAATTTAACATACAGAAGTGTTGATTTAAATGTTAAAATATGATATGATTATCAGAGAAAAGGGGCATATTTCATTATATATATAAAATATGTCTCAGGTTCTTGTAAAACAGGAAAAATCCTTGATATTATAAGGATTAAATACTTTTATCCAAGGTATAATTATATTACGTTATTAATGTTTATTAGGAGAATGAAAAATGGACGATATAAAGATTGCGATACTTGGTGCAGGTACAGTTGGTACCGGTGTGTACAAGCTTATGAACAGACAAAAGGATGAAATGATCCATAAAATTGGCAGAAATATGAGCATAGCTAAAATTCTGGTGAGAAATAAAAATAAGGAGAGGGAAGAAATTGACAGTTCTCTTCTTACAGATGATTTCAATGATATTTTAAATGATGACAGTATAAGCATTGTAGTTGAGGTTATGGGAGGTATTGAACCTGCAAAAACTTATATTGCGGAAGCTATTAAAAGAGGGAAAAATATTGTAACTGCAAATAAGGACTTAATGGCGTCAAATGGTCATGAGCTTATGGAACTGGCTAAGGAAAATAAGTGTGATATTTTGTTTGAGGCAGCAGTTGCGGGAGCAATTCCTATTATAAGACCTTTAAAACAGTGTCTTGCAGGAAATTATATATCTGAAATAATGGGTATAGTAAACGGTACAACAAATTTTATACTTACAAAAATGACAAGAGAGGGTATGGAATTTTGTGATGCACTGAAAATGGCCCAGGAACTTGGATATGCCGAGGCAGATCCTACTGCCGATATTGAGGGCTATGACGCCGGAAGAAAAATTGCAATTATGGCATCAATTGCCTTTAATACGAGAGTAACTTTTGAAGATGTGTACACTGAGGGAATTACAAAAATTACCGCAAAGGATATAAAGTATGCAAAGGATATGGACTGTGACATCAAGCTTCTTGGAGTTGCAAGAAATACAGATACAGGTATAGAGGTAAAGGTACATCCTATGCTCATACCAAGCAGTCATCCGCTGGCATCTGTTAATGATTCTTTCAATGCAGTATTTGTTCATGGGGACGCTGTTGACGATGCAATGTTTATGGGAAGAGGTGCAGGTGAACTCCCTACAGCAAGTGCTGTTATGGGTGATATAATTGATGTTGCAAGAAATATTCAGTATAACTGTAACGGAAGAATAGGCTGTACATGTTATAAGAGTATTCCTGTAAAGAATATTGATGATATGGAAAGCAAGTATTTTATGAGAATGCAGGTTGATGACAGACCGGGTGTTCTTGCAAGTGTTGCAAGTGTTTTGGGAAATACAGATGTGGGAATAGACAGAGTTATACAGAAAACAAAGAAGGGTAATACAGCAGAACTTGTTGTAATTACAGATTCTGTTCTTGAAAGAAACTTTAAAGATGCTCTTGCTATATTCAGGGGTATGGCAATGATAAGAGAGATTTCTTCGGTTATAAGAGTATATTAAAATATAAAGACAGTTCAGGGATATTTTTGCCTGAACTGTCCTTTTTTAAGAATTCTGCTTGGAAGTTTAAAGCAGTGGAAATCATACACACAAGGTTAGTATCTTATTTTTTTCATTAATAATTACTGAATTGTTTCTGGCTCTCCTAAAAGTTCATTAACGGAAAGAGTTGTTTTTTCTCCGTCAAGTGTAAATGTGTAATTTTTGCCTGAACGGGTGATTGAGTCATATATACATTCGGTAATTACTTTGCCTGTAGTGTCAATTATACCATATTTTCCGTTACCTATATTTCCTGAAACCTTTTCTTCATATACTGTGCTTCCGCTTTTTACAATAGCAAGACCGTTATTAAATGAAAAAGATGTATTTTCGTAAATTGGTTCAATAATTACATTATAGTCTTCATCTGCCAATCCAAGAGTTGTAAGATAACTGCGGGAATATGTTTCTGTTTCAGCATCATATTTCTGGCATGACTTATATGATGTTATGTAGTATAAGCCCTGCTGTGAATTTGCAGTTAATATTCCCGGAAGAGTGGCTATATACTCAAGAGAGTTATCTTCTGTAAGCTTATAATAATCATATTCATTGTCAGAATTGAGTTTTCCTGCAATTAAACCGTCTTTATCTGTAAACATAAATGTCTGATATTCTGCCGGAATAACTAAATTCATATTTTTGTCAAGGAGTCCTATTTTGTTTTTGAACTCATTTTCACCATAATAACCTACCTCTACATATCCTTTTTCATAAAATTCTATGTCTATGTAGTCGTATGTGGTTTGAAAGTAGGTACCGCCTGAAACATTTATAATTGTCCATTTTCCGTTACTTTTTTGTACGGCAAACTTTTCCCAACCGGGAATTTCTACAATATCATTGTATACGGTGTCAATTATTATAGTACCGCTCTTATTGATTACACCTTTTAATCCTTTTGAATTTGAAACAACTGTATATTTGGATACTGTGCCCTTGTCATCGACCCATTCATTAACTTCAAGACTGCTGTAGGCATATGCGTTAACTGTAAGAAGTGAAATGCCTGCAAGAGCTGCCACTATAAATTGCTTTAATTTCATTTTAACTACCTCCTGATACTTTGTATTCTAAGTATATACCCTAAAAATGAAACTATCAATAGCATAATAATTAAAAATTAATTAAAGTTTTTTGAGAAATGGTGTCAAAAAATAAAAGATCAGCAAAACTGACCTTTTATGCGGATATTATTTCTTTAATTTTTCTGACTTCGTTTTCCAGTGTGTTTAGTCTTACGAGCATTAATTCCTTTTCGTGCTCAACCTTTAAAACATCATCAAGTTTTTTCATTATATCAAGATGACCTTCGGCAATAATCTTAATATTGCGGTTTGTTTCGTTCTCAAGGGTGAGTTTTACAGATCTGAGCTCGCTGTCTAAAGATGTAACTCTGTTGTCTAAAGAAGAAAC
>CAZGIC010000023.1:6758-22287 GCA_964526435.1 uncultured Lachnospiraceae bacterium
GAAGAAACTCTGCTGTCTATAGAAGAAACTCTTTCATCAAGTGAAGTGACTTTTTCAAGAATAAGCTTCAGCATATCTGTGTCTGACATTATTATACACCCTCCTTATGTAATTATTTATAACCGTGAATATATTATAATACAAATTCAGGCTAATAACAATATTAAATTTTACTAAAAATATAATAAGGTCAAAAAATCATTCTTTTTGGTCAAATACTGTTTTTTAAGTCAGCATACATTTGTTTAACAGATTTATTGTTTACAGGGTTAATTGCATAGGGGGCAATTTCGTAAAGGGGCTTCAGCACAAAAAATCTGTTCTCCATATCAATATGGGGGATTGTAAGCTTTGCATCATTTAATATTATGTTGTCATACAAAACTATGTCAATATCAAGGGTCCTTGGCCCCCAGTGTATTTCTCTTTTTCTGTCTGCATTTGACTCAATTGAATTTACCGCTTTTAAAAGAGAATAGGGTGAATATATTGTTTTAATTTCTGCACAGGAGTTTAAAAATGCATCCTGTTCTGTGTAGCCATAGGGCTCTGTTTTAATATAAGATGATACCTTTGTTACTTTTATGTTTTTATCTTCTTTAAGAGAAGATATGGCAAAATCAAGGTATGCTTTTTTGTCGCCGAGATTTGAGCCTATGCTTAAATATGCCTTGCTCCATTTTTTTGTTACCATTGCCGCAACAGTCTTAAGAGGCAGACCTACAGGTGCGGAAGGTTTTTCTATTTTTACTGTAACTGCATTAATATTGAAATTGATAAGTATTTCATCTGCAAGCTTTGATGCAAGAGTTTCTATAAGCTTAAAAATATTATTTCTTACATATAATGTAATAAATTTTGATACTTCGGCATAATTTACAGCCTTTGTTATATCGTCACTTTCTGTGGCAGATTCAAAATCTGTATCCATAATACAGGTTACAAAAAATCTCTGCCCAAGTGTATTTTCTTCCTTTAAAACTCCATGTCTGCCAAAGCAGTCAAGACTTTCAATAATTACTTTTCCCATATTTACCACCTGCCTAATATTTTTTCTGTCATTAAAATGGCTCTTTTGTTTTCTTTTACATCGTGTACTCTTACAAAGAGAGAATTTTTTATAACGCCTATTACTGTTGTTGCGATTGTGCCTTCAACTCTTTTGTCTGACGGAAGATCAAGAGTAAGACCAATAACTGATTTTCTGGATGTTCCTAAAAGAACAGGGCAGTTAAGTTTGTGAAGTTCTTCAAGTTTGTTTATGATTTCCAGATTTTGTTCGTAGTTTTTTGCAAAGCCAACTCCCGGGTCAATAACTATTTTGTTTTTATTAACACCGTGCTTTTCTGCAATTGAAATACTTTCTTTAAGGTCTGAAAGCACATCTTCAATAAAGTTATTGTAAACTGCGTCCTTTCTGTTGTGCATAAGACAGCAGGCTAAGTTGTACTTTGATGTTATTTCAGCCACTTTTTCATTATATTTAAATCCCCATATATCATTTATAAGGTCAGCACCTGCTTTTGCTGCTGCTTCTGCAACGGCTGATTTATAAGTATCTGCAGATATTGGTATGTCGAAGTTATCTTTTATTTTTTCAATAACGGGAACCACTCTTGATATTTCTTCATCATCACTTACAGGTGTGTAACCAGGGCGTGTGGATTCACCGCCTATGTCAATGATGTCTGCACCTTCATTTATCATTTTTTCAGCATATTTAAGGGCTGAATCAAGGGTGTTATGTGTGCCTCCGTCGCTGAAACTGTCGGGAGTTACGTTAAGTATACCCATTACATATGTTCTGTCCTTAAATTCCCTGTTCCCTATTATCATTACAAATTCTCCTTAGTATTTTATGTTTTTGTTTCGTCTGTTTTCGGTCCAGTAACATTCATTTTGTGCTTTGCAGCTATAGCACTGTCTTGAAAGTTTATCTGCTTTGCATATTATGTCACTTAAACTTTTTAGTTCTGATGTATCTTTTCTGTGATTTAATATAGCAGATATAATTTCAGATATTTCACTTTGTGAATAACCGCAGTCAGCAAGTATTTTTTTTGAAATTTCTGCACTTTTTTCGTTGTGTCCGGTATCTTCAAAAGCTCTGCCTGTGTCATGAAGAAGTGCAGCAGCGTATATAATGTCCTTTTTTATGTTTAAATTGTTTTCAAAAGACAGAATATAGGCTATACGGGCAACATCAAGGCAATGGTCTATGCCGTGTTTGCAGAAAATTCTTGTTTTTTCATTATTATTTATTATATTTATAATTTCTTTAAAAAGGCTGTGTTCTTTTATTCTATTGTATTTTTCCATAGTTTCATTAAAACAGTTATATATTTCTCCCATAAATGAAAGAGAGCCAAAAACCAAAATGTTATCATATTCAAGGGCTGAATTTACAGCCTCCTTAATTGATTTGCAGGCTGTTACATTTTTGTTGTATCTGCATATAGTTTTTGCATAATCTTCGGCAGACAATGCTCTGGGTGAGTCAGAGGTAATCGTAAAAATTCTTTTAGCAAGAGGAGCGATTATTTCAGCCATTTTGTTATAATCTTTATCCTTTAAAACTCCTGTTATAAAGACAATATCTCTGTTCTTAAAATAAAGCTCTGTGTTTTCTTTTAAGGCTTTTATACCATGAGGGTTGTGTGCTCCGTCTATAATAATGAGAGGATCAGAACTTATTTTCTCAAAACGGCAGTGCCACTGAGCATTTATTAAAGAATTTTCTATATTGTTTATATTATAACCCATTTTATTAAGCTTTTCAAAGACTTCTATTGCAAGGCAGGCATTTTGTGCCTGAAATTTACCAAGCATTGTAATTTCAATATTTTTATAGTCTTTATATTTAAATGTTGTTTTATCATTGCTGTATATTATGTTTTCAGGGGTTGATACAAAAGTAATATCATTGCTTTTTGCCCTGAGTATTTCTTTAACTGATGGTTCCTGCTGTGCTGAAACTGCTGAACCATTTACTATACCTGCTTTTTCGGTTGCAATTTCCTCTATAGTGCTTCCGAGAAATTTAGTATGGTCAACTGATACAGGTGTAATAACAGCAAGTATTTTATCTGTTACGTTTGTGGCGTCAAGTCTGCCTCCCATACCTGTTTCTATTATTGCAAAGTCACAGTTTTTTTTACTTAACCAGTAAAAGGCAATGGCTGTTTCAAGTTCAAATACGGTAGGCTTGCAGTCAGAGTTTTCAAGTATTGACTTTACTTCTGAGGTAACAGACGCAAATTCTTCTTCTGTTATTCTCTTTTTATTGTAAGTGAGAATATCTCTGTAATTTAATACGGCAGGAGAGGTGTAGCGTCCTACGTTATAGCCGTTACTTATAAGTCCTTCTTCTATAAAGGCACCTGCTGAGCCTTTGCCGTTTGTGCCTGCTATATGAATTGCTTTTATCTTTCTTTCAGGATTACTTAAAAGAGAGCAAAGCTTTTCCATATTTTCAAGCCCGGGTATTATTTTATTTTTAGAGTTTTCTTTTATATAATTTAAAGCTTCTTTATATGTCATGGTTATCTTCCTAAATATTTAATAAGTTTTAGTATATCACAAAAATTAAAAAATGTATATATTAAGGTAAAAAAATGTGGTATAATGAAAAAACACATAAATATGACGGAGGATATAAGAATGTCCGGAGAGGAATTTTTCTGTGATAACTTAGGAGATATTCTTGAAGAATTAATTGAGGGAAATGTTGAACAGATAAAAGAAATATAATAAGGCTGAAAGGGAATCGGAATGAAAACACTTATTATAAACGGGTCACCGAGAAAAAAAGGCGACACAATGTATTTTATAAACAAAATTAAGGAAAGTATTGAATGTGATGTTATAAGTGCATATTATAGTGACTTTTCTCCCTGCATTGACTGCAGAAAATGTAAAGAGGGAAAGTGTATATACAATGATGATATGACAGAGCTTTTAAATAATATTGACAGTTATGACAATATTATTGTTGCTACACCTCTTTACTATAATCAGCCTACAGGTGTGCTTATGGCTATGATGTCAAGAACTCAAATGTTTTTTATGAATGGTAAAAAGCTTAAGGAGAAAAATGGCTATGTTATAGTTGTTGGCGGGGGTGATTCTGTTGTAAATTCTGCTGATGCGGAAAAGACTGTGAGAATAATGCTTATGGGGCTTAATGTAAAGGTCAGGGGATATGTAAGATGTCTTAATACTTCAACGATAAAGCCTGAACATGATGATAATGCAAATGCAGAACTTGAAAATTTAATAAAACAGCTTAAAAATTAAGGGACTGTAAACAACAGTCCCGTCTTTTGTAAAATCATCCGAAATGCCGTCCCCAGTTTTTTGACACCTAGCCGAGCTAGGTGGGTTTCCGCAGATTTGCCATCTGCCTTCCGCTGCCCAAAGGGAATTAGCTTGCGGCCTGACATAGACAAAACAATATAGGAATCCCGTTCAAAAAATGTAGGTTCAAAAATAAAAGGTCGCGAACATTTCAGACAATATATATAAAATAATTTTATCAGTGAAAACAAGCTTTTTTGTTTCCGTCTGATAAGATTATACAATATTGTGTGATAAATTTCAAGAGTTTATGCAATATTTTTATTTTAAATTTTTATCAAATTTTTATTAATCTTTACAGAAGATATAAAATAACGTAATTTAGATATTTTTTTGAGCTAAATATTTTTAGAAATCTTTCTTGTTGTTACAGTAAACTAACTTTAATTAATTATTTGCAGAGGATTATTTCTTAGTAAAAAGACTTTTTATTTTGCCTTTAATGAATAGTATGGTACAGGTTACAAAAATTAAAGCAATTATGTCTATTGCGATAGTAATAATATCCAAAAATAATTTATCCAGGTCAGACATAGTATGTATTCGATATTCGCTCCAGCCAACAAGTGAAAGTAAAAAATCTCTTTCTAAAGAAATCGCGTATAAAACTGCATAGAAAACTACAACAGTTATGACTGTAAATAATATGCCGCTGTAATTTGAACTGTCATTATTATAATTTTTGTGCTTTTGTTTATTTTCTTTGTTTTCTTTCCATTTCTGATAAAGTTTATAATCCATATAGTTGTCAAACAGATCGTTTTTATCGCCGTTTTTATTCCAGTCACGTAAAGCCATCTGATCAGCCCCTTTCAGGAAAGCAAATAATTTGATTATCTATATGTTAATTATATATCTGAACTGTATAAAAAGCAATGGTTTGAAAATATGTAAATTAAAAATAGTAAAAATGTGAAAAAATAAATTGTGTTTTTGGACAAAATATATTATAATTAATTTAAGAAAAAATTTGTCATAAAATACAAATTTCTAGTTGACAAAAAACTGTATAAATGATAAAATTTCAAGGATATAAATAAATGAAGGAGGAAAAATCTTATGTTTAAACTTAAGCAAACTACAATTAATAACGGCTTGTTTGATGTTCCTTCTCCTTTTATTTTCTTTTTGGATTTTATAAGGCAATAAAGGTTTTTATTTTAATTCCTTTATTGCCTTTTTAGCGTGTGAGAAAAGTCAGAGGTTTAACAATTCAGAAGGAGGCGGCTTATGTGTATAACAGAAAAGATTTATTGGGCTTAAGAGATTTAAGTGCTGATGAAATTATGACTATACTAAATACTGCAAAGGATATGAAAGAAAAAATAGATAATCCGGAGCTCAGGACAGATTGTCTTGCAAAGAGCAGTATTGTAACACTTTTCTATGAAAACAGCACAAGAACTAAAATGTCATTTATGCTTGCAGGAGAGTATCAGGGAGCTATCGTAAAGGATCTTGGTGTGGCTACAAGCAGTGTTTCAAAGGGGGAAAGTCTTATAGATACAGGTGTTACCCTTGACCAGATGGGTACAAATGTAATGATTATAAGACATCAGCTTACAGGTGCTGCACATATTTTGGCTAAGAATGTTAAAGCTAGTGTTATAAACGCAGGTGACGGATCTAATGAGCACCCGACACAGGCTCTTCTTGATCTGTATACTATTATGGAAAGAAAGGGTGGATTTGAAGGACTGAAAGTTGTAATTCTTGGTGATATTTCTCATTCAAGAGTTGCAAGAAGCAATGCTTTCGGACTTACAAAGCTTGGGGCAAAGGTTACTCTTGCAGGACCATCTACACTTGTAAGCAGTTCAATGAAAAGCCTTGGAGTACAGATAAGTACTGACATTCCTTCTGCAATAAAAGATGCTGATGTGGTAATGGGACTGAGAATTCAATTTGAAAGACAGAGAAATATGCCTTTTCCTAATTTAAGAGAGTATTCAAATCTTTTTGGTGTAAATAATGAAATACTTAAATATGCCAAGAAAGATGTTCTTGTAATGCACCCGGGTCCTGTAAACAGAGGTGTGGAGCTTAGCACAGAAGTTATAGACGGCAAGCACTCAGTAATAAATGTACAGGTTAAGAACGGTGTTGCAGTAAGAATGGCTGTATTGAAACTTTTGACTGAAGCAAACGAAAAAAAGGCAGGAGGTATTTTATGAACAGTATTTTAATTAAAAAGGGCAGACTTATAGACCCTGCAAACGGTGTTGACGCTGTTAAGGATATACTTGTTAAAGATGGCAAGGTGGCAGAAATCGGGGATAATATTGAAGAAAATGCAGATAAGGTTATTGATGCCTCAGGGCTTGTGGTTATGCCCGGTTTAATTGACCTTCATGTACATTTCAGAGATCCCGGATATGAAAATAAGGAAACTATATCAACAGGTTCAAGAGCGGCTGCCATGGGAGGTTTCACAACGGTTTGTACAATGCCAAATACAAATCCTGTAACTGACAATGCAATTATGATTGAATATGCTTTAAGCCCCAAGAGAGATGCTGTTATAAATATTCTGCCTATAGGAGCAATAACAAAAGGACAAAAGGGTGAGGAACTTGCAGATATAGGACAGATGGCGGCGGCAGGTGCCTGTGCTATATCAGAGGATGGCAAATCAGTTGATGACCCTGCACTTATGAAAAATGCAATGAGATATTCAAAAATGTTTGACTTGCCTATATTTGACCACTGTGAAGAAATAAGACTTGCAAAAGGCTCAATGAATGCAGGTGAAAGAGCGTCAATACTGGGATTAAAAGGTATAGGTGACGATTCAGAAGAACTTATGGTATCAAGGGATATTATACTTGCAAAGGCTACGGGAGCAAAACTTCATATATGTCACATAAGCACTGAAGGAAGTGTTGAACAGGTAAGAAATGCAAAGGCAACAGGGATCCCTGTTACAGCAGAGGCAGCACCCCATCACTTTACTCTCTGTGATGAGGACATTACAGATTATGATTCCAATTATAAAATGAATCCGCCTTTGAGAAGCAGAAGAGATCTTGAAGTTATAAGACAGGCCTTAAAAGATAATACAATTGAAGTTATTGCAACAGATCATGCACCGCATCATATTGATGATAAAAACTGTGAATTTGAAAAAGCTGCAAACGGTATAATAGGTCTTGAAACAAGCTTTGCTCTTTCATATACAGAACTTGTTGAAAGCGGACTTATATCACTTAGTGATATGGTTGCAAAGATGACGGCTAATCCGGCAAGGATTTTAGGTTCTGACAAGGGACAGCTGAGGGTTGGATCTGATGCCGATATAGCCATTGCAGATATAGATACCAAATATACAATTGATGTAAATACAATGGTTTCAAAGGCTAAAAATACTCCTTTCGGCGGCAGAGAGGTAAGAGGCAAGGTGCTTTACACTATCTGCGGAGGAGAAGTTGTTGTAGACAACGGAAAACTTATGAAATAATTCACAATTCATAATGCATAATTCATAATTAATTATGCATTGTGAATTATACATTATGAATTATATATGGAGGTTTTGAAATGATCATAGATAAGCTTATAGATAAAATCAAAGCTACGGGAAATCCTACTGTTGTGGGACTTGACCCAAGATTAAACTATATACCGAATTTTATAACAGAAAAATATTTTACAAAATACGGAAATACACCAAAGGCTGCTGCAAAAGCTATGTACAAGTTTAACAAGTACATTATAGACGCTGTATTTGATATTGTGCCTGCTGTAAAACCTCAGATTGCTATGTATGAAAGATACGGCATTGAGGGGTTAAAGGCTTATGAAAAAACCTGTAAATATGCAAAGAGCAAAGGACTTATTGTAATCGGGGATATAAAGAGAAGTGATATTGCATCAACTGCTGAAGCATATTCAGATGGTCATATAGGCAAGGTTGAAATAAATGGTGCAGTATATGACAGCTTTCCACAGGATTTTATAACTTTAAATCCATATTTGGGCTCTGATTCAATTACACCTTTTATAAAGGACTGTCAGGCTTACGAAAAGGGACTTTTTGTGCTGGCTAAGACATCTAATCCTAACAGCGGTGAAATTCAGGACCTGCTTGTTGATGGTGTGCCCATATATGAAAAGGTTGGGGAACTTATCGAAAAGTGGGGCGAAAGTACAAGAGGTCAGTACGGTTTCAGTTCTGTAGGGGCTGTGGTAGGTGCTACTCATCCTGAACAGGCAAAGAAATTAAGAGAGGTAATGCCTCATACCTTCTTCCTTGTGCCCGGATACGGTGCTCAGGGCGGAAAGGCTGAGGATTTAGCAGTTTGTTTCAATGAAGATGGACTGGGGGCTATTGTAAATTCTTCAAGAGGTATTATAGCTGCCCATATGAAAGATGAATATAAATCCTGCTTTGCAGATGAGAGAAACTTTGCTCAGGCTGCAAGACAGGCTTGTATAGATATGAAAAATGATTTAAGGAGATGTATTTAACCATGAAGAAAACCATTAAAGCAGAGTTAATACTTGAAAATGGCGTTAAATTTAAGGGTAATGCATTTGGCTACATTAAGGAAACTGTTGGTGAAGTAGTGTTTACAACAGGTATGACGGGATACCAGGAAACTCTTACAGACCCATCATTTGCAGGTCAGATTGTAGTTATGACTTATCCTTTAATAGGAAACTATGGTATTAACCTTGAAGATATGGAAAGCAGAAAGCCTTTCTTAAAGGGTTTTATTGTAAGAGAAAAATGTGATGTTCCAAATAACTGGAGATGTGAAATGGATCTTGAGGACTTCTTATATCAGAATAAGATAATGGGACTTGAAGGTATCGATACAAGAGCTCTTACAAGAATACTGAGAGATAACGGTACTATGAGAGGTATTATTACAACAAGAGTTGATGACTTAACTCCAAGCCAGATAAAGCAGAAGTTTGACACATATACAAATGCATATGCAGTTAAGGAAACCACAATTGATGAGCCTTATACAATAAACGGTTCAGGTACTCACCTTGCTGTACTTGACTGTGGTATAAAGCAGGGAATTATAAGAGATCTTGCAAAGAGGGGCTGTAAGTTAAGCGTATTCCCGGCTTTTACATCTGCTGAAGATATGCTTGCGGTTAAGCCTGATGCCATCTTTTTAGGCAACGGACCGGGGGACCCAAAGGATATTCCTACAGTTGTTGATACAGTAAAAACTCTTATTGATTCAGGTATCCCCGTACTTGGAATATGTCTGGGACATCAGCTTATAAGCCTTGCTCTGGGATGTAATACTAAAAGATTAAAGTTTGGTCACCATGGCGGAAATCATCCTGTTAAGGATTTAAAAACAGGAAGAGTATATATTACAAGCCAGAATCACGAGTTTGTTGTATGTGACCTTATCGATGATGTTGAGGCAACTTTTGTAAATGTAAATGACGGAAGTATTGAGGGAATAAGACATAAGACTAAGCCTATTTATTCAGTTCAGTTCCATCCTGAGGCTAGTCCCGGACCTCTTGATACTCAGGTATTGTTTGACAGATTTTTAAAGATTATTGAGGAGGTGAAAACTCATGCCTAAGGATAATTCAATTAAAAAGGTTCTGGTTATAGGTTCCGGTCCTATTGTTATAGGTCAGGCAGCAGAGTTTGACTACTCAGGTACACAGGCTTGTCAGTCCATTAAAGAAGAAGGCATTGAAGTTGTTCTTATAAACTCTAATCCTGCTACTATTATGACTGATTTAGGTATGGCACATTATACTTATATTGAGCCGTTGACTATAGATTTTATCGAAAAGGTAATTGCAAAGGAAAGACCTGACAGTATTATTGCAGGTATGGGCGGTCAGACAGGACTTAATTTAAGCTGTGAATTATATGACGCAGGTATTCTTGATAAGTATAATGTAAGAGTAATTGGTACTTCAATTGAATCCATTAAAGAGGGCGAGGACAGAGACAGCTTTAAGCAGTTAATGGAAAGGACAAATCAGCCTATTGTTGAAAGTGATATTGTTACAGATGTTGAGTCTGCTGTTGAGTTTGCAGGCAGAATAGGTTATCCTGTAATTGTCAGACCTGCTTATACCCTTGGTGGTACAGGAGGCGGTATTGCTGCTAATGAGGCTGAGTTAAGGGAAATATGTACTCAGGGTTTACACCTTTCAAGAGTTGGACAGGTGCTTATTGAAAAAAGTATCGCAGGCTGGAAGGAAATTGAGTTTGAGGTAATGAGAGATGGTGCAGGCAACTGTATAACTGTATGTAGTATGGAAAATGTTGACCCTGTTGGAGTACATACAGGGGACAGTATTGTTGTTGCACCTGCACAGACATTATCAGACAGAGAATATCAGATGCTTAGAAGTGCCGCTATAAACATTATTAATTCAATAGAGATAAAAGGCGGATGTAATGTTCAGTTTGCTCTTGATCCTAACAGCTATAATTATGCTGTAATTGAAATCAACCCAAGAGTTTCACGTTCTTCAGCTTTGGCATCAAAGGCAACCGGATATCCTATTGCAAAGGTTGCTGCAAAGATTGCTTTAGGCTATAACTTAGATGAAATCAAAAATGCCGTAACAGGAAAGACATTTGCCTGCTTTGAGCCTACAATTGACTACATTGTATTAAAGTTCCCGAGATGGCCTTTTGACAAGTTCTTTGGTGCCAAGAGAACTCTTGGTACAAAGATGATGGCTACAGGTGAAATAATGTCAATCGGTAAGAGTTTTGAGGCAGCTCTTTTAAAGGGTGTGCGTTCACTTGAAATAGGTCAGTACGGTCTTGAAAGAAAGAGTGCAAAGGAATTATCACTTGAGGAACTTAAAAAGAGAGTTGTTAAGCCTGATGATGAAAGACTTTTCTACCTTGCTGAAATGTTAAGAAGAGGTTATAAAGTTGAAAAGGTTTGTCAGATCACAGGTATGGATCTGTTCTTCATTGCAAAAATTGCCAAGATAGTTGAAATGGAAGAAACACTCAAGACTATGAAGCTTGAGGACTTTACAGAAGAAAATTTAAGATTCTTTAAGGAAAAAGGATTTTCAGATAAGGCAATAAGTAAATTTGTGGGCTGTATACCGCCTGATATTTACGATCTCAGAAAGAAATGGGATATTATGCCTGTATTTAAAATGGTTGATACTTGTGCCGGTGAGTTTGAGGCTGTTACGCCTTACTACTATTCAAGCTATGACAGTGAAACAGAGGTTGTTGTAAGTGACAGAAAGAAAGTAATGGTTATAGGTTCAGGTCCTATAAGAATAGGTCAGGGTATTGAGTTTGACTACTGCTCTGTACATTCAATAAAAGCTTTAAGAAAAGCGGGTATTGAAACTATTATTGTAAATAATAATCCTGAAACAGTATCAACAGACTTTGATACTGCTGATAAGCTTTACTTTGAGCCTCTTACAGAAGAAGATGTATTAAATGTAGTTGAAACGGAAAGACCTGACGGTGTTATACTTCAGTTTGGCGGACAGACTGCAATTAAGCTTGCTAACTTCTTTGACGAAATGAATATACCTATTCTTGGTACACTGCCTAAGTATATTGATGAAGCTGAGGACAGAGAAAAATTTGATGCCGTTCTTGAGGAGCTTGGCATTTCAAGACCAAAGGGTAAGGGTGTATGGACTCTTAAGGAAGGTATTGAGACTGCAGAAACTCTGGGCTATCCTGTGCTTGTAAGACCAAGTTATGTTCTGGGCGGTCAGGGTATGGAAATAACTCATAATGAAGAAGAACTTACTCTTTACCTTAAGGAAGCATTTGAAAAGGACAGTAAAAATCCTGTGCTTATAGACAGATATTTAAGCGGAAGAGAAATCGAAGTGGATGCTATATGTGACGGTACAGATGTATTTATACCCGGTATTATGGAGCATCTTGAAAGAGCAGGTGTTCACTCAGGTGACAGTATTTCAATCTATCCGCCGCAGCATATTTCAGATGATATTAAGGAACAGATACTTGATGTTACAAAGAAGCTTTCAATAGCCCTTCATGTAATTGGTATGGTAAATATCCAGTTTATTGAATTTAAGGGTGAGCTTAATATAATAGAAGTAAATCCGCGTTCTTCAAGAACTGTACCTTATATTACCAAGGTAACAGGTGTACCTGTTATTGATGTTGCAACAAGAGTTATGCTTGGCGACAAGCTTGCTGATATGGGATATTACACAGGTATTGGTTCTGAACCTGATGTTGTTGCTGTTAAGGTTCCTGTGTTCTCAACTGAAAAACTTCCTCAGGTTGAAGTAAGCCTCGGACCTGAAATGAGGTCTACAGGTGAAGTTTTAGGTGTTGGAAGAAATCTTGAAAATGCACTTTACAAGGGATTTATTGCGGCAGGTATGACAATACCTCAGCCGGGAAGCACTATTTTAGCAACTATTTCAGGCAAGGATCATGATGAGTTTGTAAAACTTGCTAAGAGATGTGTTGACTTAGGCTGTAATTTCCTTGCAACAAGGGGTACAGCAAGAGCTTTAAATGAAAATGGCATCAACTGCAAGGTTGTTAAGAAAATAAGCGAAGGAGTGCCAAACATTATTGACACAATAAGAAGCGGTGTTGTGGATTTGACAGTGGACATTCCTAAAAAAGCCAATGATACACATTCTGACGGTTTTAAAATAAGAAGAACTGCTGTTGAAAGTGATGTTACCCTTATTACGGCAATGGATACATTTGCTGCAATGGTTGATGTAATGGAAAAGAAGATTGACCAGAATAAGCTTGATATATTTGATATTAACAGAGATATGAGAAAATAAATTAAATATCGGGCGGCTAATGCCGCCCTTTTTACTGCAACAGCTTATTTTGAAAAAGGTTTGAATATATGTAATATTATTTTTGTACAGAGTTTTTGAGGAGAAAAAATGGACAGTAAAAAAAAATTATTGCTTAAGTTATTTATATCTACATTTTATTTAAGTGCTTTTACTTTTGGAGGAGGATATGTAATTGTAACTTTAATGAAGAAGAAGTTTGTTGATGTCTATCATTGGATAGATGAGGACGAAATGCTTGACCTTATAGCAATAGCACAGTCAGCTCCCGGTGTAATGGCTGTAAATGGTGCAATTGTTGTAGGTTATAAACTTGCAGGGCTTATAGGTTCATTTGTGGCAATTGTGGCAACTGTCCTTCCGCCTTTTATAACTATATCAATTGTATCTGTATTTTATACGGCATTTAAAGATAACGTATGGGTGAGTCTTATGCTTGAGGGTATGCAATCCGGCGTAGGTGCAGTTATAGCCTCTGTTGTCTATGGTATGGGCAAAGGTGTTATAAAGAGTAAAAACAAAGAGCTTATAACAATTATGTTTGCAGCTTTTATATTAAACTGTTTCTTAAATATAAGTGTTATTTACATTGTAATAGCATGCGGTGCTCTGGGATATTTCCAGACTCTTTACAAAAGAAGGAGGGCTGAAAAGTAATGGACATAAAACTGTATTTAGAACTTCTTATAAGTTTTATTAAGGTTGGAGCTTTCAGTTTTGGCGGAGGTTATGCAGCTCTTCCGTTAATCCAGAATGAAGTAGTAACTTTACACAACTGGCTGGATATGTCGGAATTTACAAATTTAATAACAATTTCTCAGATGACTCCCGGACCTATTGCCATAAATTCCGCCACATTTGTGGGAATCAAGATTGCAGGAATTCCCGGAGCGATGGTGGCAACAATAGGATGTGTTTTGCCTGCCTGCTTTATAGTGACTACTCTTGCATGGCTTTATGTTAAGTTCAGAAAGCTGGATACATTGCAGGGAATTCTTACTACATTAAGACCTGCTGTAGTGGCTATGATTGCAACAGCCGGAGTATCAATACTTATTACAAGTTTCTGGGGCAATGGGGATATAGTTCTTTCGGGAGTAAAGATAAGTGCCGTTGTAATTTTTATAATATGTATGGTGCTTCTTATGAAGTTTAATATGAATCCAATACTTGTTATGATTCTTGCAGGAGTAATGAATGTAGTTTATTCTGTTGCCGCAGGAGTGGTATAATATTAATAAAGGGGTAGAGGATATGGAGAATAAAAAGCCTGTTGTGGCATTTGTATGTGTTCACAATTCATGCAGAAGTCAGATTGCGGAAGCATTTGGAAAAAAGCTTGGCGGAGATGTTTTTGAAAGCTGTTCGGCAGGTACTGAAACAAAGCCTGAAATCAACAGAGATGCTGTGAGAATTATGAAAGAAAAATACAGTATAGATATGGAAAAGCAGTATTCTAAACTAATAGATGATATTAAACCCCCTGATATTGTAATAACAATGGGATGTAATGTAAAATGCCCTAATATTCCATGTAAATTCAGAGAGGATTGGGGACTTGATGACCCGACAGGAAAAAGTGATGAAGAATTTATAAAGGTAATGGAAAAAATAAGAATTAAAATAACAGAGCTTTCTGAAAGGATACTTCAAAATAAATTAAATACTTAAAATTATTTAAACCCTCGGACTATAGTGTCGGAGGGTTTAAATAATATATGGACAGGTTAAGGTAAGCCGCAAATATGCACCATAATAAATATGGTATTTGCAAATAAGCTGCAATGGGCTTTACTTTATAAAAATAATAAATCATAACCACTATGGCAGCGATAAGAATAAGAAGCCAGATGTAGGCAAATAAAAATTTTGAGAAGCCAAAGAAAATTATGCTCCAACCGAAATTAAAAATAAGTTGTATTATATACCATTTAAGGGCTTTTTGTCTGAAGGGACTGTCTGATGTATATACAATGTATGATGATATACCCATAAGTATATAAAGAATAGTCCAGACAATAGGAAATACAATTGAAGGCGGATTAAGAGCAGGTTTATTGAGGGTTTCATAGTAAGCCATACCGCCGCGGCTTAAAAAGTAAGATAAAAAACCGGCAGCCAAAGGTATAAGTATTGATATTATAAGTGTTTTTAAATTTATTTTTTTCATTATGATTTCCTTATATATTGTAGTTCTTAATATATAGTATGCAGATTTGGTGTGAAATAATTCATTAAAATTTAATAGGGCGAAAAGTTCATGTGTTCGGTAATGTAACTGCCGTTTTTTCCGGTTGTATTAAGACTATGGTTGTGATATACTGACAATGATAATATGACTTATCCGAAGAAAATGAAAGCTTGCTTTTGATTTTCGAGGATAAGT
>CAZGIC010000024.1:0-7660 GCA_964526435.1 uncultured Lachnospiraceae bacterium
TTTAAACAAAAAAATACTGCGGACAGGGGGACTTGAACCCCCACTCCAAAGAACCAGATTCTAAGTCTGGCGCGTCTGCCAATTCCGCCATGTCCGCATATGCACAACATATGTATTATACAGATAAAAATGTTATTTGTCAAGAAAAATAAAACAAAAATCTTGAATTTAAAAAAAACTAATGTAAATGATGATATTTTTTTTATTTTTATTTGTAAAAAAATGTGGATTTTAATATACGAACGTGATATAATCAATTAAATTGTGTTTATATATTTAACAGGAGGAACATTTTATGATTAAGACTATAAGTACTGATAAGGCACCTGCTGCTATAGGTCCTTATTCACAGGCAGTTATATTAGATAATATTGTTTTTACTTCAGGTCAGATTGCAATTAATCCGGAAAATGGTCAGATTGAAGGAAAGACTATTGAAGAACAGACAGAACAGGTTATGAAAAATATTCAGGCTATACTTAAAGAGGCAGGTACTGATATGTCCAAGGCTGTAAAAACAACGTGTTTTCTTGCGGATATGGAAGACTTTGCTAAGTTTAATGAGATATATGGAAAGTATTTTACAACAAAGCCGGCACGTTCATGTGTTGCTGTAAAGACATTGCCGAAGAATGTTCTGTGTGAAGTGGAAGTAATAGCTGTAATGTAAGGAGTAGACTTATGCTGACGTTAGATAAAGTGTATCATGCCGCCTATACTCTTAAAAATGTTATAAGAGATACGGCTGTTATCAAATCACCTGATCTAAATCCGGAATCAGATATTTATTTGAAAACGGAAAATTTGCAGATTACAGGTTCTTTTAAAGTAAGGGGAGCTTATTATAAAATTTCGCAGCTGACAAAAGAAGAAAAATCAAAGGGTGTAATTGCCTGCTCTGCAGGAAATCATGCTCAGGGAGTTGCACTTGCTGCAACATCTAATAAAATTAAATCCCTTATATGTTTGCCTGACGGTGCTCCTATTTCAAAGGTAGAGGCTACAAAGAAGTACGGAGCTGAAATATGTCTGGTGGAAGGCGTTTATGACGATGCTTATGAAAAGGCTATGAAATTGAAGGAAGAAATGGGCTATACATTTATTCATCCTTTTGATGATGTAGATGTCATTGCGGGACAGGGAACTATCGGACTTGAAATACTTGAGCAATTGCCTGATGTTGATGCTGTAATAGTGCCTATTGGCGGAGGCGGACTTATATCCGGTATTGCTTTTGCAATAAAATCATTGAAACCTGAATGCAAGGTTTACGGTGTGCAGTCTGAGGGAGCACCTTCTATGTACAATTCTCTGAGAAGTGAGCATATATGTAATCTTAAGCATGTTAAGACAATTGCTGATGGTATAGCAGTAAAAACACCGGGAGATCATACATTTGAAATCTGTTCAAAGTATGTTGATGAAATAGTAACTGTATCAGATGATGAGGTTGCATCTGCAATACTTGCACTTATGGAACAGCAGAAACTTGTTGCTGAAGGGGCAGGTGCTGTATCTGTTGCAGCTGCTATGTTTAACAAAGCTGATATAAAAGGGAAAAAAGTATGCTGTGTTGTTTCGGGCGGAAATATTGATGTAACCATATTGTCAAGAGTTATATCAAGAGGATTGCTCAATACAGGAAGATCCCTTTCAATCAAGCTTGCTCTTACTGATAAACCGGGACAGCTTGAAGCGGTTTCAAGGGTTGTGGCAAGTCTTGGAGGAAATATTGTGTCTATTCATCATGACAGATATGATCATAATATTGATATTGTATCTTGTATACTTGAGCTGCGTATTGAAACAAGAGATCATGAACATATTAAAAATATAGTTGAAAAACTTAAGGCTGATGGTTTTAAAATAGTTGATTAAATTACATATAGTAAAAAGAAAAATTTAACATTTAAATTTATTATGTATAAGAATATCATAAATTATATGTAAAAACAGCAGATTACTTTTACATTTTACAAATAATAAAAAATTTGTAAAATTCCTTGACAAAGAAATGATTGTTTGATATAATAACAAATAATTAATAGTTTACGGTGTTGATTGAGATACAGGCAATTTCATAAAAGACCTTTCAGAGAGCTGTCGGTAGCTGCAAGACAGCAGGTTATTGAATTTGTCTATCACTCAGGAGCTTTCCCTCGGAAATTGATAAAGTATGAGTGGAACGGGGTGTCCCGTTACAGGCAAAGGTTTGATGGAACCTGATGAGGAGTGTATAGTGATGTGCACTTGAAATAGGGTGGTAACACGATAATTCGTCCCTGGCTTTTAGAAGTCAGGGATTTTTTTATTGCTCAGGGAAACTGAACAATTTGAGATTTTATGGGGTGAAAATTGTATAATTATTATAATTTTATGAGAAATGTGTAAAATATTAAATAATTCATTGAATTAGTATTTAATTTGATTTATAATTATGTGATAGGATTTTATAAGGAGGATGATGAAATGAGCAGACATATTCTGTCTATTCTTGTTGACAATCAAGCCGGTGTTTTAAGCAGAGTAAGCGGTCTTTTTTCAAGAAGAGGATACAATATTGCTTCATTGAGTGTTGGTGTGACTGAAAATGAGAGTATTTCAAGAATTACTGTACAGGTGGACTGTGATAACCTGACTATTGATCAGATTATAAAGCAGGTAGAAAAACTTGTGGATGTTATAAGAGTTGTTGAGCTTAATACAGACCATGGAGTTTTCAGAGAACTTGCTTTGATAAAGGTTTCCGCAAACCCACAGCAGAGATCAGAAATAGCAAGTATGGTTGATATATACAGAGCAAACATTGTTGATGTTGCAAGTGAGACAATTACAATAGAAATTACAGGTAAGCCGAGCAAAATTAAGGCTTTTGAGTCATTAATGGAGACTTACGGTATTAAAGAAGTTGTAAGAACAGGACTTACGGGTCTTTGCAGAGGAAATAATCCTATAAGAAAAACAAGGGATATACAATAAATGCTAATACTGCGGTGAATAACCGCATGTAAAAACTGTCTTTATGTACATAAGGGCAGTCATATATAAGGCTTTAAAAGCCGTAAATTTAAACTATATTATTTTATTTTAGGAGGCAATTAAAAATGTCAGAAGCAAGAATATTTTATCAGGATGATTGTAATTTAAGCTTACTTGATGGTAAGACAATTGCTGTTATCGGTTATGGTTCACAGGGACATGCACATGCTTTAAACGCTAAGGAATCAGGCTGTAATGTAATAATCGGCTTATATGAAGGAAGTAAGTCATGGAAGAGAGCAGAAGAGCAGGGATTTAAGGTTTATACTGCTGCAGAGGCTGCAAAAATGGCTGATATTATCATGATCCTTATTAATGATGAGTTACAGGCTGATATGTATAAGAAGGATATTGAGCCTAATCTTGAGGCAGGCAATATGTTAATGTTTGCTCATGGTTTTAATATTCACTTTGGTTGTATTAAGCCGCCTAAGGATGTTGATGTAACTATGATCGCACCTAAGGGACCGGGACATACAGTAAGAAGCGAATACCAGGCAGGCAAGGGTGTTCCTTGTTTAGTTGCTGTTGAGCAGGACGCAACAGGTAAGGCTCTTGATTTAGCTCTTGCTTATGCTTTAGCTATCGGTGGTGCAAGAGCAGGTGTTCTTGAAACTACTTTCAGAACTGAAACTGAAACTGACTTATTTGGTGAACAGGCTGTTCTCTGCGGTGGTGTTTGTGCATTAATGCAGGCTGGTTTTGAAACTCTCTGCGAGGCAGGATATGACCCAAGAAATGCTTACTTTGAGTGTATTCATGAAATGAAGCTTATTGTTGACTTGATTTATCAGTCAGGTTTTGCAGGTATGAGATATTCTATTTCTAATACTGCTGAATACGGTGATTACATAACTGGTCCTAAGATCATTACTGAGGATACTAAGAAGGCTATGAAGAAGATCCTTGCTGACATTCAGGATGGTACATTTGCTAAGGACTTCTTGCTTGATATGTCATCAGCAGGCAGTCAGGTACATTTCAAGGCTATGAGAAAGTTAGCTGCTGAGCATCCTTCAGAAAAGGTTGGAGAGGAAATCAGAAAGCTTTACAGCTGGAATGGTGAAGATAAGCTTATAAATAACTAATAAAGAGAATAGAGGATATAATTTGAATTTTGCTGCTGCATTACTTTTGTAATGCAGCAGAGATCAAGGAGGGCAATGTGAAAATGGTGACTATTTTTGACTCTACATTAAGAGATGGAGCACAGGCTGAGGGTGTATCTTTTAGTGTAGAGGACAAAATTAAGATAGTGAGGGCTATTGATGAACTTGGCATAGGTTATGTTGAAGCGGGAAATCCCGGTTCAAATCCAAAAGATCTGGAATTTTTTGAGAGAATTAAGTCAATAGAACTTAAAAATACTAAGGTTGCTGCCTTCGGAAGTACAAGAAGACGTGGCATTTCACCCTCAGAGGACGGGAATGTTCAGGCCTTGCTGGGGGCAGGTGTTAATACAGTTGCTATATTCGGCAAGTCATGGGATTTTCATGTTACAGATATAATCAATGCTACCCTTCAGGAAAATCTTGAAATGATATATGATACAATTTCTTATCTTAAAGATAATGGTAAGGAAGTTGTATTTGATGCAGAACACTTTTTTGACGGGTATAAAAATAATCCGGAATATGCTATGAAAACTCTGGATTCTGCTGTGCAGGCGGGAGCTGACTGTTTATGTCTGTGTGATACTAACGGAGGTACTTTCCCTGATGAAATTTATGAAATAACTAAAAAGGTTGTTGACCGATTTGATGCGATAGTTGGAATACATGCCCATAATGACTGCGGTATGGCTGTTGCAAACAGTGTTATGGCAGTAAAGGCAGGTGCAACACACGTTCAGGGAACAATGACGGGCTTTGGGGAAAGGTGCGGTAATACAAATCTTTCAACTGTAATTCCTGATTTGCAGCTTAAGCTTAATTACAACTGCATTCCTGATGAAAATATGAAAAAACTTACTCATATTGCAAGAGAGGTAAGCGAAATAGCAAATCTTAAGCTTAATGACAGAGCTCCCTTTGTAGGGAAAACTGCCTTTGCTCATAAGGGCGGTATGCATGTTGACGGTGTAAGCAAAAACAGTAAAAGTTTTGAACATATTGATCCGGAACTTGTGGGAAATGAAAGAAAGTTCCTTACAAGTGAAGTTGCAGGAAGGACTACAATACTTTCAATGATACAGAAGATAGCTCCTAATATTGAAAAGAATTCCCCTGAAACAGTTAAAATAATTGACAGGTTAAAGGAACTTGAATATGAAGGCTATCAGTTTGAAGGAGCTGAGGGTGGCTTTGAGCTTGTAATAAGAAAGGAACTTGGAAAATACAAGCCATTTTTTGAGCTTGAAACATTTAAAATCGTGGGAGATTACCCTTCAGATGTTGATGAAAGTGCCACAGCTATGATAAAAATATCCGTTGACGGTAAAAAGGAAATAACAGCAGCGGAAGGAGAGGGTCCTGTAAATGCTCTTGACAGAGCTTTGAGGAAGGCTCTTGAAGTATTTTATCCTGCTCTTTCAGCTGTACATCTTACAGATTATAAGGTTAGAGTTCTTGACGGTGGTTCAGCAACTGCATCTAAGGTAAGAGTTCTTATTGAATCCTCTGACGGAGTTGACAGCTGGACTACGGTAGGTGTTTCAAAGGATATTATTGAGGCCAGTCTGGGTGCTCTTGTGGATTCAATTGAATATAAATTAATAAAAGATATTGAAAAAAAGTTTAAACAATTTTTGTAAATAAATATAAATTTTAGGAGGATAACTACTATGGGTATGACTATGACTCAGAAAATTTTAGCAGCTCATGCAGGTCTTGAGTCTGTTAAGGCAGGTCAGCTTATTGAAGCAAACCTGGACTTAGTGCTTGGTAATGACGTAACAACTCCTGTTGCTGTTACTGAGTTTAATAAAATAGGTGTTGACAAGGTGTTTGATAAGGAAAAGGTTGCTATTGTACCTGACCACTTTACACCTAACAAGGATATTAAGTCAGCAGAACACTGCAAGTATATAAGAGAATTTGCTCATGACAAGGATGTTAAAAATTACTTTGAAGTAGGTCAGATGGGTATTGAGCACTGTCTTGTACCTGAAGCTGGTCTTGCTGTTCCCGGTGATGTTATTATTGGTGCAGACTCTCATACATGTACATATGGTGCTTTAGGTGCTTTTTCAACAGGTGTTGGTTCAACTGATATGGCTGTTGGTATGGCAAGAGGTGTTGCATGGTTTAAGGTGCCAAGTGCTTTAAAGTTTGTTTTAAAGAATAAGCCTGCTAAGTGGGTAAGCGGTAAGGATATTATACTTCATATTATCGGTATGATTGGTGTAGACGGTGCTTTATACAAGTCTATGGAGTTTGCAGGTGACGGCTTACAGTATCTTTCAATGGATGACAGATTCACTATTGCAAATATGGCTATAGAGGCAGGCGGAAAGAACGGTATTTTCCCTGTTGATGAAAAGACACTTGAATATGTTAAAGAACATTCACAGAAAACTCCTGTTGTATATGAGGCTGACGAAGACGCAGAATACGATGCAGTTTATGAAATTGATTTATCTGCTTTAAGACCTACTGTTGCATTCCCGCATCTTCCTGAAAATACTAAGACTATTGATGATGCTAAGGGACTTGAAATGGATCAGGTTGTTATCGGCTCATGTACAAACGGCAGAATAAGCGATATGAGAGCTGCTGCTGCTATATTAAAGGGTAAGAAGATCAATCCTAAGTTAAGAGTTATAATTCTTCCGGGAACTCAGAAGATATGGTTACAGTGTGTTGAAGAAGGTCTTGCTCAGATTTTTGTTGAGGCTGGCTGTGTATTCTCTACTCCTACATGTGGTCCATGTCTTGGCGGTCATATGGGTATTCTTGCCAAGGGAGAGAGAGCTTTATCAACTACTAACAGAAACTTTATCGGTCGTATGGGTCACCCTGAGTCAGAGGTTTATCTCTGCTCACCTGCTGTAGCTGCTGCTTCTGCAATTACAGGTGTTATTACTGATCCGGAAGAAGTTTAATCCGACTATAAATATTGGAATTGAAAAGAAATTTGATTTGAGTATAAATAACAAAATTTGATACCAGGAGGAAATAAAATGGACGCTAAAGGTAAGGTTTTTAAATACGGCGATAACATTGATACTGATGTTATCATACCTGCAAGATATTTGAATTCATCTGATCCTAAGGAGCTTGCTAAGCACTGTATGGAAGATGCTATTCATTCTACTGTTAAATTTGTTGACAATGTTAAGGATGGGGACATTATCGTTGCTGAAAAGAATTTTGGCTGCGGTTCTTCAAGAGAACATGCCCCTATTGCTATTAAGGCAAGTGGTGTTTCTTGTGTAATTGCAAAGACTTTTGCAAGAATTTTCTACAGAAATGCTATCAATATCGGTCTGCCTATTCTTGAATGTGAAGAAGCTGCTGAAAAAATCGAAATGGGCGATGAGGTTTCAGTTGATTTCTCTACAGGTGTAATTACAAATATAACTAAGAATGAAACTTATCAGGCTGAGCCTTTCCCTGAATTTATGCAGGATCTGTTTAAGGCAGGCGGTCTTATTGAGCAGACTAAGGTTAAACTTGGCTTG
>CAZGIC010000024.1:7760-22023 GCA_964526435.1 uncultured Lachnospiraceae bacterium
GGATCTGTTTAAGGCAGGCGGTCTTATTGAGCAGACTAAGGTTAAACTTGGCTTGTGATTTAATTTAATATTTAATTTATTAAATATTAAATTAGGGCAATAGCTGACAATACCGGTTGTTGACAGTGAATTTGCCTTGGCAAATTTGCGGGAAACAACAAATTTTTGAAGGCTTTGCAGTTTTCGGCTGCAAAACGAAAAAATTGAGGTATGAAAGCTATTGCAATCACATTTGAAGTAATTTAAAGTGAAATTGAAAAGAGGTAAAATAAAATGAATTTTAAAATTGCTGTTGTTGCAGGTGACGGTATCGGCCCTGAAGTAATGGAACAGAATATCAACGTATTAAATGCCGTTGGTGAAAAGTTTGGTCATAATTTTGAATATACACATGTTTTAGGCGGAGGCTGTGCTATTGATAAGTATGGTGAGCCTTTACCACAGGAAACAATTGATGTCTGCAAGGCAAGCGACTCTGTACTCCTTGGTGCAGTAGGCGGCTGGCAGTGGGACACTCTTCCGGGAGATAAAAGACCTGAAAGAGCTCTCCTTGGCTTAAGAGGTGCTTTAGGCTTATATGCAAATTTAAGACCTGCTACATTGCATGATGCTTTAAAGGATGCATGCCCATTAAAACCTGAGCTTGTTCAGGACGGCGTAGATATTATGGTTGTAAGAGAACTTACAGGAGGTATGTATTTCGGCGAAAAGGGCAGAAAGCAGACTGATATGGGTGAGGCTGCCTATGATGTTGAGCAGTACTCAGTTAAAGAGGTTGAGAGAATTGCAAGAACTGCTTTTGAAATTGCAAGAAAGAGAAAGAAGCATGTTACTAATGTAGATAAGCAGAATGTTCTTGAGTCATCAAGACTCTGGAGAAGTGTTGTACTTGAGGTTGCAAAGGATTATCCTGATGTTGAGCTTGACCATTTATATGTTGACAATGCTTCAATGCAGTTAATTATGAGACCAACTACATTTGACGTTATTGTAACAGGTAATATTTTCGGCGATATTTTATCTGATGAGGCTTCTCAGATGACAGGTTCAATTGGTATGCTTCCTTCTGCAAGTTTAGGTGAAGGCTCTCTCGGTATGTATGAGCCTGTTCACGGATCTGCTCCTGATATTGCCGGCAAGGATATTGCTAACCCTATTGCTACAATTCTTTCAGGTGCTATGATGTTAAAGTACAGCTTTGGTCTTCTTGAAGAGGCTAAGTGTATTGAAGATGCTGTAACTAAGGTACTTGATATGGGTTACAGAACAGGTGACATTATGAGCGAAGGTATGAAGCAGGTTGGATGTAAGGAAATGGGTAAACTTATAATCGAAAACCTTTAAGATTTGATTTAAAAGGGTGGGGAAACCCACCCTTATGCGATATAAAGAGTGGCATGTGAAAAAGATTATTTGGGTTCGTTATTAAATGGTGTGGTTTATAAAAATCCTCCGGCAGCTCTGCCGAGCTGCCACCTCTTGCTTGCATAGATGAGCAGTATTGCGAAGCAATATGACTACTCCTTTAAAAAAGAGGCAATATGGGAGTTTGTAGTAATGACCATACCAAATATTGTAGAACCATTATTTGTTTTGTTTATAAATGTACAGAAATATATGTACTTCAGGGAAGAATAATTAAGGAGGAAAAAACATGATAAGTGACAGAGTAAAAAAAGGTCCTGACAAGACACCTCACCGTTCATTGTTTAAGGCAATGGGCTATACAGATGAAGAACTTTCAAGACCTCTTATAGGTGTTGTAAATGCACAGAATGAAATAATACCCGGACATATTCACCTTGACAACATTGCAAAGGCCGTAAAGGCAGGTATACTTGCGGCAGGAGGTACTCCTATTGAAGTGCCTGCTATAGGTGTTTGTGACGGTATTGCTATGGGTCATATAGGTATGCACTATTCTCTTCCGACAAGAGAATTAATTGCAGATTCTATTGAGTGTCAGGCAACAGCTCATGCCTTTGACGGACTTGTGCTTATACCTAATTGTGATAAAATAGTTCCCGGTATGCTTATGGCTGCTGCAAGACTTAACATTCCTGCTATTGTATGCTCAGGGGGTCCTATGCTTGCAGGTAAGAAGGGTTGTGAAAAACTTTCACTTTCAAAGACTTTTGAAGCCGTAGGGGCTTATGAAGCAGGCATGATAGACGATGCTGAATTGAAGGAATTTGAAAACAAGTCATGTCCTAGCTGTGGTTCATGTTCAGGTATGTACACTGCAAATTCAATGAACTGTCTTTCAGAAGTTATAGGTATGGCTTTACCGGGCAATGGTACTATTCCTGCCGTATACGGCGACAGAATAGGTCTTGCTAAGCATGCAGGTATGCAGATAATGAAGCTTGTTGAAAATAACATTAAGCCAAGAGATATTATGAATGAAAAGGCATTCAGAAATGCTCTTACTATGGATATGGCTTTAGGCTGTTCAACAAATTCCATGCTTCACCTTCCTGCAATTGCTCATGAGGCAGGTGTTGAACTTAATCTTGATATGGCTAATGAAATAAGTTCAAAGACTCCTAATCTTTGCCACCTTGCTCCTGCAGGTCCAAACTACATAGAAGAATTAAACGAAGTAGGCGGTATTCCTGCTGTTATGAAGGAAATAAGTAAGCTGGGTCTTCTTGAGCTTGATAATCCTACTGTTACATTAAAGACTGTAGGCGAAAATATTGCAGACAAGTCAGGTGCTGACGGAAATATTATAAGAACTGTTGAAAATCCATATTCAGCAACAGGCGGTATTGCTGTGTTGAGAGGAAATATTGCTCCTGACGGCTGTGTTGTTAAGAGAAGTGCAGTTGCTCCTGAAATGTTAAAGCACTCAGGTCCGGCAAGGGTATTTAATTCAGAAGAAGAAGCAATTGCCGCTATTTTCGGTGGAAAGATAGTTAAGGGTGATGTTGTTGTTATCGTATATGAAGGTCCTAAGGGCGGTCCGGGAATGAGAGAAATGCTTTCACCTACATCAGCTCTTGCCGGTATGAAGCTTGACAAGGATGTTGCTCTTATAACTGACGGACGTTTCAGCGGAGCTTCAAGAGGTGCCAGTATAGGTCACGTTTCTCCTGAGGCTGCGGCAGGGGGAAATATCGGTCTTGTAAGAGAGGGCGATATTATTGAAATAGATATAAATGCAGGAAAAATAAATGTTAAGGTAAGTGATGAAGAGCTTGCCGAAAGAAGAAAGAGCTGGGTTATTCCTGAGCCTAAGATTAAGACAGGTTATCTTGCAAGATATGCTAAACTTGTAAGCTCTGCTGATAAGGGTGCAGTTTTAAGTTAATGAAAGGGGGAAAAAATATGCTGTTAAACGGTTCTGAAATTTTGGTTGAATGCCTTAAGGAACAGGGCGTTGATACTATATTCGGTTATCCCGGAGGTGCAGTTTTAAATATTTATGATGCCCTTTACAAGCATCAGAATGAAATAAAGCATTACCTTACATCTCATGAGCAGGGTGCTGCCCATGCTGCTGACGGCTATGCCCGTGCAACAGGTAAGGTAGGAGTTTGTCTTGCTACAAGCGGTCCCGGTGCATGTAATCTTGTTACGGGTATTGCAACTGCTTATATGGACAGTATACCTATTGTTGCAATTACAGGTAATGTTGGACTTGAATATCTTGGAAAGGACAGTTTTCAGGAAGTTGATATTACAGGTATAACAATGCCTATTACTAAGCATAACTATATTGTTAAGGATGTTACAAAGCTTGCAGAAACTGTAAGGAAGGCTTTTTACATTGCAAGAAAGGGACGTCCGGGTCCTGTGCTTATTGATATAACTAAGGATGTTACTGCTGCAATGTGTGAATACACTCCTGCGGAACCATACAAGATAGAAAAAAGAGTAAAGACTATAACAAAAGCGGATCTGGAAGGTGCGGTTCAGCTTATAAAGGAAGCAAAGAAACCTTTCCTTTACTGTGGCGGCGGATGTATAAATTCAGAGGCATCTGCAGATATTATTGAATTTGTTGAAAAACTTGATATTCCTGTTTCAAGCTCTGCTATGGGTCTTGGAACTATTCCGTCAGATCATCCGAACTATACAGGCATGATAGGTATGCACGGTACAAAGACTTCCAATCTTCTTGCAAATGAGTGTGATTTGTTTATTGCTATGGGTGCAAGATTCAGTGACAGAGTTGCTACAAACTTTAAAAAATTTGCACCTGATGCAAAGGTCCTTCACATTGATATTGACCCTGCTGAAATCAACAAAAATATTGTTACAACACAATCTGTAATAGGTGATGTTGATGAGGTAGTAAAGCGTCTTAATGACAGACTTGAAAAGACTGAGCATAAGGAATGGATGGAACTTGTAAAGAAGTATAAAGAGGAATATCCTCTCAAATACGAACATGACGGCACATTAAAGCCTCAGTACATAATGGAAAGAATAAATGAGATATGCAAGGGCGAAGAAATTATAGTAACTGAGGTTGGTCAGCACCAGATGTGGGCTTGTCAGTTTATAGAAAATAAGTATCCGAGACATTTCCTTACATCAGGTGGTCTGGGTACAATGGGATATGGCTTGGGTGCCGCTATCGGTGCAAAGGTAGGACAGCCTGACAAGGTAGTATTTAATATTGCAGGTGACGGTTGTTTCTACATGAATCATATTGAAATGGCTACTGCTGTTGCTAATGACATACCTATTATTGAAATTGTAATTAATAATCACGTTTTAGGTATGGTTAGACAGTGGCAGGATCTTTTCTATGACGCAAGGTATTCACAGACAAATCTTGATAAGGCTACTGATTTTATTAAACTTGGCGAAGCTTATAAGGCAGTTACATTCAGCGTAACTAAGCCTGAAGAAGTTGACGATGCAATAAAGGCTGCTATTGCCTGCGGAAAGCCTGCTCTTATTGTGTGTGAAATTGACAGGGATGAAAAGGTATTCCCTATGATTCCGGCAGGAAAGGGCTTTGACGATATGATCACTCTTGATGAGTATGAGGAAATGCAGCATAATTAAGTAATAAATAAACTTTTAAAAGTATATAATTTGTGATTTAAAGACATAGGCAATTTACTTTTTCAAAATTGAAATTTGGTATTTTAATTTTGAAAAGAATTTTGCCTGTGTCTTATTTTTTTGTCTTTATTTGCAAGTGGTGGAATTTTTGAAGTTTTTATATTGTATGTATAGTTGCTGTTTAAAAATATTTATATTATTTGAAAGTTTTTAAACAATATTGACAAACATATTAAAATATTTTAAACTATTAAAGTGATAAATTATACAAAAGTTTTAAATGAAAATATAAACAGGATGTGAAATTGTGTTAAATATAATTGTGCTGGATGATGAATATGAACAACTTGAGGGTATAAAAAATTTAATAAATGAAGCATGTACATATGAATACAGGCTGGAATGTGTGGATTGTGAGGAGAAACTTGAAGAATGTCTTGAAAAAGATAATTATGATATATTGTTTCTGGATATAAAACTAAATAAATCCAATGGCATTGATCTTGCTGAAAAAATATTGTCAGATAATCCTAAATTAATTATTATATTTATTTCGGGATATACAGAGTATTATGAAGAAGTGTACAGAGTTGAACACATATATTTCATATCAAAACCTCTTGATGCTGAAAGGATAAGGAAATCTATAGATAAGGCGGCAAACATAATAAAAGAAAGAGAAACAAGAAAGCTGATAGTTAAAACAAATGAAGGAATTCAGGGAATATATCCGGAGGAAATAATTTATATTGAAAGCAAGGGACACAATGTCATAATTTATACTAAAGACGGATATTATTCGGGTATAGGGTATAAGCTTGACGAAATAGAAAATTCTCTTAATTCTTTAAGATATGAAATATTTATAAGATGTCATAAAAGTTATATTGTAAATATTATGAAAGTAAACAGAATTGAAAAAAATATTATAGCTTTGGACAGCGGAAATGAGATAAGTGTCAGCAGAAAATACAGTAAAAAAGTCAGGGATACTTTTAATAAATATTTAGGGGGAATATTGTGTATATAGAGAAATTTATATGTGATGTAATAGATACGGTCTTTTTTGATTATTATTTATCCTGTTTTTTTATGAGAAAAAGAGAAAAATGGAATATAATCGGAATAATAGGTGTAATTATTGTAACGGAACTTTGTAATGTATACTTGAAAAACAGGACTCTGGCTCTGATATTGCCTCTTGCAGCATTTGTTTTGCTTTTTGCATACGGTAATATTTTTTTTGATGGTAAAAAGTTTTTAAAGGGAGTTATAGTAGGGGTATTTTATGGTCTGTGCAATGTTTTGGACTGTGGAATTTATGTGGTGTCAATTATATTTAATATTGACATAAATCTGTTTTATGAAAACAGAGAGGCGAGAATTATACTTCTGATAATTATGCAGGTGCTTTTATTTTTGACAGTATTGTCTTTTACTATGATATGCAGAAAGATTACGGTTAAGGTACCAAATGTTTATTTATTTCTGGTGAGTTTATTTTTTATATTGCTTATAGCTGTTTATAGTATACAATATTCATTTTTGATTACAGCTGATAAAATTGCAAGGTTTATATATTTCGCTGTGTCAATAATAGCACTGGTACTTATACTTATATTAAGCATCAGAGCCGTTTTGTCACAGATGAGAGAAAGGGAAAGAGAAATTTTATTAAAAAGGGAATGGGACATTCAGAATGAATTTCTGGGAAAGGTAGTAAGGCAGTATAATAATCTGAGAGTGTTAAGACATGATTACAAAAATCATATTAACACAATGAAAGCTCTATATGACAGCAATAATGAATTTGAATTCAATAAATATATAAATGAATACAGAAATGAACTTGTGTATTCTCTTAGAACAGATATTTGTAATGATACTGTTGTGTCAGCTATTATTCAGGACAAAAGTGATGAAGCGGAGACGATGGAAAAAAGTATTAAGTGGGAAACAGATAAAGATATTGAATTCAAAAAAAATCAGAGGGAATTTTGCTGCTGTCTTATAAGTCTGGTTGATGCTGCAATTAAGGTATGTGAGGATAAAGGGCAGATAAATGTTAAAATATATAAAAAAGAAAAAGCATTAAAACTGAATGTAAGCTGTGAGGGCAGGGGAATAAATACCGATAACGAAAATGTCAGAAAAATTGTAAAAAAAATAGTAGAAGATATCGGGGGAAAATATGAAGATATGTCTGTAAAAGGACATTTTAAAATTGAAACAGAAGTTGAGGTGATATAAAATGGATCAGATGTACTGGGATATTGTAATTATGGATGGATTGTGTTTCTTTATATTTGATTATTTTATAACAACCTTTGCGGAAAGAAAATTTGGATGGCGTACACTGGCAGGTGCTGTTATTGCAAATTTTTTATTGAGTCTGCTTTTGAACAATAGTTATCTCATTGTAGGACTGATATCAAATTTGCTGTGTGCTTTAGGATACTATGCCATTGTAGTGACAGGTTATAAAACTGGATTGTTAAAAGGGCTTCTTATAACAATAGGGATTTTTCTGGTAACTAATTTTAGTGAAGCTATAATACTTTTGTTTTGTTATATCTGGGATATACAATGGATAGCATGGGATAATACATATTTAAGAATAATTCAGCGGTTTATACTGTATGGAGTGTTTTTACTTATTATATTTACAATAAGGTTAGTCAAAAATAAGAAAATTAATAAAATTGGTGTGCTCAGAAATATAGAAGGTGTGCATATAGTTTTTTTGATAATTGTATTTGCATGTGTATATATAACTTATTATTTTTTGCTCAATGGATTTTTAAGCGGATATTTAAATGGAATGTATGATTTTAAATATTATGAAGAGAGCGGTCTGTGGATAGGTTCTGTTGTGTCATATATATTATTGTTTGCAGCAACTGTATTTCTGCTTAGAGCATATATAAAAAGAATAAGCAGAATAAATATAATGTCTGAAAGTATGGAAAAACAGAATGATCAGCTTAACAGTTTATATAATCAGTATGTACTTGCCGATGCACTCAGGGAAACATGTATAAATAATGTGGACAATATCAAAAATGCTTTTGACAAAGGTGAGGACTTAACAGAGTATTTTAAGGAAAATGTTGACAGTATCATAAAATACAAAATAAATATATGCAACAATATGTCTGTCAATGCCGTTATACACAATAAACAGTATAAGTGCAGGGAAAAACAAATTGAATTGGACTGTGATGTTGAAAGTTATATAGAAACTAAAGTTTCAGATATTGATTTATGCAGTGTGATATTTAATCTTATCGACAATAGTATTGAAGCCTGTGAAATAAATAAAAACAGATATGTCAAATTCAGAATGTATACAAGAAAAGGATACCTCGTTATGATAACTGAAAATTATTGCGATGAAAGTAATGTAAATTATAAAAAGAAAGGTGATCATGGAATAGGAACAAAAATAATTAAAGGTATTGCAGATAAGTATGGAGGAAGTGATGTTATCGAAATAAAGAACAATAAATATATCCATATTGTGACTATTAAAAATCAGTAATAAAGTATAATTAAATTATTTGCAGTAAGGTTTTGAAAAATGAGTCCTGAAATTCAGGATTCATTTTTTATTTTAGAAGTTAAAAATTTATAAAGAGTTGAAAATAGTTTTTTATTAATTGATGGGTTTTAGTAAAGAAGTAAAATTATTGTAAAATGTCAATTTTGATTTATTTATGTTCAATTTTGCAAACAGGTTGAAATGAAAGATATAAAATAGTATTCTTAATATAAACTTAATAAAAATTTAAATTAAAATGAAAGGAAGGCGTGTTTTTATGAAGTTGAATTTTAAATCATTGGCAGCAGGATGTGTTATAGGAGCAATGGCTATGAGTGTTGTTCCGGCTGTGGGTTATGACGGTGTAAGGACAATTCAGGCAGTTTTCAAGAATATTAAGGTGTGTGTTGACGGCGTTGAAATGACGCTGAGAGATACGGCAGGGCAGGAAGTGGAGCCTTTTATTTATAACGGTACTACTTATCTTCCTGTAAGAGCTGTGGGGGAAGCTCTGGGCAAGGAAGTAAGCTATGACGGAAGTACAAGTACTGTGTATATAGGTAAGAGCGGTCAGGTGAATTATCTGGGACAGCAGGTGACGGCTTATCAGACAGATGGTGCAAAAGAAGAAACTGTTACAATGGGTGGGGAGAATTATTTAAATGGACTAAGCTTTTACATTAGTTTTAATCATTATGCATACTATAATCTCAACGGTTTATATACATCAATAAGCGGTGTATATGGTATGGAGGATGGGTCAAGTGAAGATGCAGAATATATATTAAGCTTTTATGGTGATGGCAGGCTTATAGATTCAATTACAGTAAAAGGAGGAGAACTGCCCAAAAACTTTGCTGTAAATGTTACAGGAGTGGCACAGTTAAAAATTGAATCAACTAAATCTGGCAGTAGCGGCAAGGTGTGTTTAGGTAGTGTTGAGTTCAGGTAATAAGAAATACAGCGGTTGTTTTAGGAATACAGGGATAATAAAATTGTAAATTTAATAATGGGAGGCGGGGAAACCTCTCAGTCAGCCTACAGCTGACAGCTCCCTGGTTGCATGGGCGAGCAGTATTGCGGAGCAATACGACCAGCCCTTAAAAAGGAGCCACGGAGCAAAGCTCCTGAATTGCAGACAATTAATAAATTGGGATCTGTTGCTGTAAGTTGTATAAAATGGCGAGCAATGCTCGCCGCTACAAAAAATCCTCAGTCAGCCTACGGCTGACAGCTCCTTTACAAAGGAGCCTTATAGTAGAGTGTCGGTAAATTGGAATTTGAAGGGGTGAATCTTTAATTTATTCAAAGCCTTCCATTTAAGGGAGGCAAAGTTAGATGAGAAAGTAGCTGTTGGTAAGGTGTTCGGTAAAATTGGAATTTGAATGGGAAAGTGGTATGAATTCAAACTACCCTTCGGGCTACCTTGCTTTCGCCTGTTCGGCTTTGCGTTATTCGCTTCGCGAATATCCGCACTTTGGATGCATAGGCGAGCAGCATTGCAAAGTAATGCGACCAGCCCTCGGCATGCACTCAGCACTTTCGATTTCAGCGAAAGCCAGTCCTTCGGACCGGCCGATAAGTCTTTCGGTGCAATGCAAGGAGTTTGAATGTCATTACGTAAAATTCAGCAAGCTGAATTTTACAACAAATTGGAATTTACAGCAGAGGTTTGTAAAATAAATTATAGTTATATATCTGGGGCAACGAAGGGGAAGAGAAAGTAAAGTATTATTATCTGTTATATGGATGGACAGAAATAAATTTATTTTTGCAGAGTTAAAAATAAGTGTGTTTCCGGAAACAGGTAATAAAATTAACAATAAATTTGCTTAATAGCTTTTAAAGGGACAAAGTTGGGTAATTTGAAATAAGCTGATAAAAACGATGTTTGGTGTTGTATCTGCTGTAAACAGGAAATCGGATATTTAATAAATTTAGTTACAGATAATGTTCAGACTGTTATTCAGCATATAATAAGAACAATAAAGCAGGAGGAGAATATGAAAATAAAAAATGTATATTTATAATTTTTATACTGACAATTATTATTAGTAATTCTTTTATTGTTCAGGCTTCAAATGATGAGGACATTGCTAATTTATTAAACAATGAAAACTGGATTTTGGAAAATACTGATTTTGATGAAAATATTAGCGATATAAGTAACGCTGATTTTTTTGTCAGAGATATGAATGGCGATGGAAATTTGGAAATATACTTATTAATGAGTTCCATAAGAACGCATGCCGGATCAACTAATTATTTAATTTCAATAAATGAGGATGGAAATCCTTCTGTTAATAATTTTTTAGGGGATAAGTTTTGGGGATATAATTCCGAAACCGGAATTTTTGCAAATGAACATTTTGGCATGGGTGTAGAAACTATAGAAGTACATAGACTTAATAAAGATAATACAATAACACTTTTACATGATATAGAGGCTATTCACGGAAATTATATCTATGATGATGAACAAAAAGCAAATGCCGGTAAAGATGGCAAGTTATATAGTTTAAGTATTGATGATGAGATTGAGTATTTTGACAATGAAGAAATGTTACAAAATAAAATTGATTCAGTAATGTCATATTACAATTTTACTATTCCTGCAACTTATAAATTTACAAAAGAAAATTATACAATTGCCATAGAAGATGGAAAAGAAAATATTATAAATTATAATTCAGGAAATATTACTGTAATTTTAAATGGCAATAAAATCTCATTTGATGTACAGCCTTATATTGAAAACGGAACGACAATGGTGCCAATGAGAGCTATTTTTGAAGCGTTGGGAGCAGAAGTTAATTATGATGCTGAAACAAAGACTATAAGAGCAAGCAAAGGTGATACTATAATTGAGCTTGTTACAGGAAGTTCGGAAGTAGTTATCAATGGCGAAAGATATACATTGTCAAATACAGTTGCAAATAAAAACGGAAGTACAATGGTGCTATTAAGGTTTATATCTGAGGTTCTGGGAGCTGATGTGGATTGGAATGGTGAAACAAAAACTATTGAAATAATTTTAAATACAGATAATATTTAAGTAGTTACTTAGAAATGAAAAATAAGATTGGTAAAGCATGAGAAAAATATTACAAAGATAGATTTATGCTTTCGGGAGAAAAAAATAAAATCAATACATATTATCAAATAGGAAAATACCTCAATGTATTGGCATGAATTACGTGGAAGAATTTGGAGGGATGATAAATTTAATTGATGAATTTAATGAAAAATCAATAACTACAGACGCCATATACAAAATTTAGAAAAATATTTAGGCAGAGACAGTATTTTACAGTTTATGGTATTCCTAATACTAAAACACAGCATATTGCCAAAATGATAAAATGCAGTAACTGTGGAGCAATATTAGACGAATATAGGAGTTTTGGTATAGAGTGGCAAACAAATATATAAGACGTGATTAGTGAAGTGTAGATTTTTATGTGTTGTGAATATTGTTTAATATTTAACAATAGCAAAGGAGTGATTGAAAATGTTAAAAAGAATTATGTCGATAATTATTTCAGCGATTTTTATATTCAGTATGACAGCTTGCGGTGAAAATCAAGATGCAAATGAAGGTGTTAATGATAATGCAGTAAAAGTTTCTTCAAAAGAATTTTCTACAGAATTTTGCCCGGTTTTTGCGGCAGAAGATACATTTATTGTTAAAGACGAAACAACCGAACGCTATGGACTGATTGATGGCAAGGGAAAAGAAATTATGCCTTGTGAATTTGGGGATATGTATTATTTGACGGTAAATTTACTTTCACCTAAGAGATATGTGGCTGTTCAAGATAAAGGATCATATGGAATTTATGATCTGGATGGTAATGTAATTATAGAGCCTATTTATGATGGTATTGTCGAAAATACTGATTATACAGATAGTTTTGTTGTTGAAAATGATGACATATACGGGGTAGTAGATATAACAGGTGCAGAAATTGTGCCCTTACAATATAGGGCTATAGGGACTTCTCCAAAAGGAATACTGGCAGGATTAAAGTTAGATAATAATAATTACACAGTAGATGTGTACTCTGCAAGTGGCACCTTGCAAAATTCATTTCCTATAGATCTGGAGCAGGGCTTATGGTCAAGCTATATGGGAGGTTCAGGTTCAACAAGATTTGAAATTTCATTTAATAATTGGGGAAGTTCTATTTATATATCTATGGATATTCTCAGCAGACGCTATGAATTGACATATGATTTAAATGGGACAATTCAAAAATTTGGAAGACGTGTTTTTAAAGATGTCGGAGAAAGCGGTTATTTCTTTTATGTGAATGGTACTAATATGTCTGTAATTAATGGCAAAACAGGAGAAGAAATTGTGTCTACAACCTTATCTTCTGAACTAACAACAATATCAATAGAATCATTGAAAAAGGATGCTGCTACTGGGAGTATTTTAGGATTTGTAACAGTTTCAACTTATCCAGCCGAAAAAGCTAATACATCAGGAAATTCACATTATAGGTCAATTAAAAGCGAGTATTATGTTGTTAATATAAGTGAAAATCCAAAGATTACTTTATTGGATAGAGAATTATGGCTATCGTCTAGTCACACAAGCCCCTTTTATGAAAATAGTGCATTTTCAGAGGATAAAGATTATAACGTTTACATAGTTAATGGAGATGGTGAAATAACAGAGTTTAATGCTCCTTATTCTAATAAACTGGGTCATAAGTTGTTAGAAAATTGTGCTGTATTAAATAATAATGGATATGTATATGTCACAGATAAGGAGGGAAATACTATCCTCTCTGAAGAGGGATATACAAAGTATCAATTTACAGCTAATAACAGAAGTGACGGACTTATAGCTTTAACCGCTCCTGATGGCTCTGTCCAGGTAATAGACAGTTATGGTAATGAAATAGTTCCTCTTGGTAATGATTACAGCGTTGCTGCACTTTTTGACAGTGAGGAAGAAGAGTCAGAGGAATATTCCATTATCTATGATGCAACAGAAGATAAGTATATTTTTGTAGAGAATGAAAGTCACCATGTTATGGAAACAAATAAGAAAATGGATAGTAAATTTGCTGAACAACTTTTAAATGGACAAGGTTGGATCATTTGGAATGAATCAGCAAAAACACTATTTGCTGTTGTTCCGAATGAAAATGAGTATCAAGTGTGCAGTGTGGCTAGTATAGTATAATGATTTATAGAAAGTTTTGTGTAGATAAATTATTGAATTAATTGACGTATCTTAAAAAATTCAAAGTAAAAAACAGTTATTATATTATTGCATGAAGAAGAAAGAATGGCTAATGCAAGTCAGATTCAAACTAATAAAGAGCAATATAATATTAATATTTTAAAACGAATAATTAATATTATGCAAATTAATCAGATGCTTCTTCATGGTTATTGACGTAATCTGATAAGTGCCGGGTATTGAATAAATTCAGTTATAAATAATGTTCAGGATATTATTCAGGCGTGTAATAAGATTATAAAACAGGAGGAGAATATGAAAATAAAAAATGTATATTTATAATTTTTATACTGATAATTATTATTAGTAATTCTTTTATTGTTCAGACTTCAAATGATGAGGACATTGCTAATTTATTAAACAATGAAAAAATGAAGCAAAAAATGCTGGTAAAGATGGCAAGTTATATAGTTTAAGTATTGATGATGAGATTGAGTATTTTG
>CAZGIC010000025.1:0-21671 GCA_964526435.1 uncultured Lachnospiraceae bacterium
AAATGGAGTATTAGGGACTTGGAAGAATGACAAAGATGAGAAAGTCCGTAAAATTTCTATATTTAATTGAAAGAATATGAAAAATGTGATAGTATGAAATTACAGATACAGAAATAATTTGGAGGCGGCTATGAAGAGTAAGTATAACGGACTTGATTTTATAAAAAACAACATACCTGGGGAGCCTTTATTAAGGTTTAAGGGGGGAAGCAGAGAAGAATTTGAAAAATGGGTCAGTGATGCCAGGGGAAAGATAAAAAAAATTATGGGCTTTGACAGAATGAAAAGGGCAGACCAGAAATGCCGTTTTATTGAATGTAAAGAATTCGATGGATATAAAAGAGAAAAATATTGTATAAACACTCTTGAAAATATGGAAATGCCGTTTTATGTATTAAAATCAGACAAGACAGATAACAGAAAAGCTGTTATTGCAATACATGGCCATGGAAGTGACGGAAAAGAAGGACTTGTAGGCAATGAGGCTGAGAGATATAAAAGCAGTGTTGAAAAATTCAGCTATACATACGCCTTTGAACTTATGGACAAAGGATATACCGTATATATTCCTGATCTGCTGGGATCAGGGGAAAGAACTCTTGGCATATACAATGACAACACTGCTGAGTGTAATGATATAAATAATGCACTTATAAGTATTGGAATGAGCTTGCAGGGAATAATTCTTTTTGAAAATATATGTCTTGCAGAGCATATTTCAAATGAAGGTTTTGAAGAAATTAACTGCTGCGGTTTTTCAGGAGGCGGACATAGTGCGTTATGGCTTGCTGTAATGTGTGATAAAATAAATAAAACAATTGTAAGCGGTTTTTTTCACAGCTTTAAAGATACTGTTATATATAATAACAGGTGTGGATGTAATTTTATACCAAATCAATGGCTTTATGTAGATATGGGGGATATTCTTGCTATGGCCGCCCCTAAGGAAATATATATTGAAACGGGAAATAAAGATAAACTTAACGGTGAAAGAGGAGTTTCGGGAGTTTATGAACAGGTTGAAATTGCAGACAAGTGTTACAGGCTTTTTGGCAAAGAAATTGAAGTAAATGTATGTGACGGGGCACACAAGTGGTATGGCAGTTTTGCGGACAGGTTTTAATTATTTTCTTTGATAATTGTAAAATTTAATCATAAATCGTAAAATAGGTTGCAAAGGTTATTGGTAATATGTTAAAATGAATATAAATAATGAATTGGAGGTTAATGTGATGTCAATTGTAAATATTTTAGACTATGGTGCATCAGGGGACGGAAAGACATTATGTACATCTGCTATTGCGGCGGCTATAGAAAAATGTGCAGAAAATGGCGGAGGTACAGTATATGTTCCTGCCGGTACATATCTTACAGGTCCTATATTTTTAAAGAGTAATATTGAATTAAATGTTGAAGCAGGGGCTACACTTCTTTTTACAAATAACATAGATGAATACCCTGTTGTTGAATCACGCTGGGAAGGTGTTAAAAGAGAGTGTTATGCTTCTCTTATAAATGCGTATAATGAAGAAAATATTTCTATCACAGGAAGAGGTACATTGGACGGACAGGGACAGTTTTGGTGGGATATTTTCAGAGCAAAGGAAAACAAGTATCCAAGACCTAAGATGATTGCTCCTTATGAGTGTAAAAATGTACTTATTCAGGGAGTTACATTAAAAAATTCACCAAGCTGGACTATTAATACAATTCTTTGCGATAACATTACTATTGACAATGTTACTATCAAAAATCCATATGATTCACCTAATACTGATGGTATTGATCCTGAATCATGTACAAATATACATATAAGTAACTGTCATATTGATGTTGGTGACGATTGTATTGCTATTAAGGCAGGTACAGAAGATACAGATGAAAGAATACCTTGCAAGAATATTGTTATCACTAACTGTACAATGGTACATGGACACGGCGGTGTTGTACTTGGTTCAGAAATGAGCGGAGGAATTGTAAATGTTACAATTTCAAACTGTGTATTTGAAAACACTGACAGAGGAATCAGATTAAAGTCAAGAAGATTCAGAGGCGGTGTTGTTGAAGATATAAGAGTTGACAATGTAATTATGGAAAATGTTCTTTGTCCTTTTATTGCAAACCTTTACTATATGTGGGGACCAAGAGGTATGGATCCTGAAACTTGCGACAAAAATCCTGCACCTGTTACTAAAGATACACCTGCATTCAGAAGACTTCATTTTTCAAATATGACTTGTAAGAGCGTAAATGCAGCAGCAGGATATTTCTATGGACTTGCTGAAATGTATGTTGAAGACTGTACATTTGAAAATACTTATATTGAGATAGCAAAAGACGCTGTTCCGGGTATTCCGGCTATGCTTGTAGGCGCTGAGGAAGTTAAGGAAAAGGGCTTCTATATGTGTAATACAAGAGGAATCAGATTCAACAATGTTACAGTTGTAGGTGTTGACGGACCTGCCTTTGAAATTGAAAACAGTGAGGATATGACATTCACTAACTGTATTAACAAGAATAATAAGTCCGGGGCTGAAATGATAAAGCAGACTAATGTTAAAAACTGTGTTATAAATTAAATATGATTTATTTGAAAGGCTGTTGTACATATTTGCGGCAGCCTTTTGCTGTTATTAATTTAAATTACAATATGTTTATTAGGGAGTTGATTTTTTTTGATTGAACCTGAAAATCTTATTATACTTACTGACAGTAAAGGCAACAGTATAGAAATGGAGTTTCTCGACCTTATTGAATATGAGGGTTATGAATATGTAGTTATGGCAGAAGATGGCTCTGATGAAGTTGTTATTATGGAACAGGTTATTAATGATGACGGGGAAACGGCTACATACAATGATGTGTTAAATGATGAAGTTGTAAATAAAGTATTTGAAATATTTATAAGCAGACTGCAATAGTCTTTTATTGTATAAATATTTATGGTTCTTTGTCAATTGGTGTGGTTTTTGAAACCCTCAGTCAGCCTATGGCTGACAGCTCCCTTAAAAGGGAGCCTATGGGGTGTACTTCAATATGAAGTTTATGGTAATGACCACACCAAATATTGTAGAACCATATTATAAGCAGTTATTCCTAAATAACATAAAACAGCAGTGGTTAAGAACAGAAAAGAACTTAATCACTGCTTTTTTGTATGACGTTTTTGCTATTAATAATTGAATATCTTTTTATAATAAAATAACTGGGTATTTCGTACAAAAGCATTGTTAAAATGTAAATTAAGGGCGAAAAATATCCGCCCTTGAGTATTGTTAAAATCATTTATCATTATATCCGTCAGGATGGGACTGATGCCATTTCCATGCAGTTTCGATAATCTGTGTCAGTGTATTAAATCTTGGTTTCCAGCCCAGTTCCTCGATTGCTTTTTCGCTTGAAGCAATAAGTGTGGAAGGATCTCCGGGGCGTCTGCCTTCAACAACAGCTTTTATTTCTCTGCCTGTTACTCTTCTTGTTTCTTCAACAACTTCCTTTACGCTGAAACCCTTGCCGTTTCCAAGATTATAAATTGCACTTGTTTCATCTCTGAAAAGTTTTTCGATAGCTTTTATATGGGCATCTGCAAGGTCTGTTACATGAATATAATCTCTTACGCATGTGCCGTCGGGAGTAGGGTAATCATCGCCGAACATGGCAATTTTTTCCCTTTTGCCGAGAGCCGCCTGTATTATGATAGGTATTAAATGAGTTTCAGGAGTATGATCCTCACCGATTTCTCCGCTTATATGGGCACCTGCAGCATTAAAATATCTCAGGGCTACATACTTTATTCCATAAGCCTTATCACTCCACTTTAAAATCTTTTCAACAGTAAGCTTTGATTCACCATATGGATTTGTGGGAAGTGTTCTGTCACTTTCAAGTATAGGAATGTTTTCAGGTTCGCCATATGTGGCAGCAGTTGATGAAAATACAATTTTATTTACTCCTGCTCTAACCATAGCTTCAAGCAGTCTGACAGTGCCGTAAACATTGTTGTCAAAATATTTTAAAGGTTCTGTACAGCTTTCACCAACAAGTGAAAAGGCTGCAAAATCGATAACAGCATCAATTTTATTTTCAGAAAATACTTTGTCAAGAAATTCTGAATCCCTTAAGTCGCCTATATAAAGCTTTGCGTCTTTATGAACAGCTGATTTATGACCTTTGCAGAGGTTATCTGCAACAACTACACTGTGTCCCTGCTCAATTAATTCGTAAACTGTATGGCTGCCTATATAACCTGCACCGCCGCATACTAAAATATTCATTTTATTATCCTCCTAAAGTTTCTTTTTATATATATGGTACTACAATTTTGACTACAGGTCAACATAATCATATATATTTTTAACATTTTCTGCTATGTAATCGGCTCCTGCCGACTCCAGTTCCTGTCGGCTGCCGAAGCCATAGAGAACTCCTATTGTTTTTATATTATTTTCCTTTGCACCGTATATGTCGTGCTCTCTGTCTCCAACCATAACTGCATCGGAAACGGATATTTTATATTTTTTAACAGCATAGGCAATAACATCTGCTTTCTTTGTCCGCACACCGTTTAATTCACTGCCTGCAACAAAATCAAAATATTGCTTTAAATCAAAGTGTTCAAGTATAATTTCGGCATATATCCATGGTTTGGAAGTTGCAAGTATTATTTTTTTGTTTTCTTTTTTTAGTTTTATTAAAAGTTCCTTTATGCCTGTATAAACATTGTTTTCAAATATACCTTTTGGTCCGTAATATTCCCTGTATTTTGTCATAGCAATATGGGAGTCTTTTTCGCTCAGTCCTGCAAATTTCATAAAAGACTGCCTTAAAGGAGGACCGATATATTTGTTGAGTTCGGTTCTGTTACTGATCTCTATATTAAAATATTTAAGGGCATATTCTACGGAATTTTTAATTCCCTCTTGTGAATCTGTTATTGTACCGTCAAGGTCAAACAATATATATTTCATATTACCTCCCCATATCTTTTAAAAGCTGTATTTTTATGTCATAAAGATTTTGGGATAAATCTACATACACATTATGAGGGTTTACAAGACGTCTTGTTTCATGCCAGAGGGTATTAAGCTCTTGCATACAGTATTCTCTTATATCCATAACAGATTTTTTCTCTCCTACATACTTACCTTTTATAAATAAAGGAACCATAAGTTCTCTTAAAGTATATGTTCCTGCTTTCATAAGAGTTTTTTTCCATGGCTCTTTTGGGTCAAAGAGGGTTAAATCATCGTTTTCATTAAAGTTTTCATCATTAAGGCATATAAGATCAGCCTTTATTTTGTTATATTTCTTTTCATAAACTCGAATTATTTTTTTGTTTCCCGGATTTGTAACTTTTTCTGTGTTTTCAGATAATTTGATTTTGGGTATAAATTCTTCGTTTTTCTTTATTGCAGCAAGCTTGTACACACCGCCAAAAGAAGGGCAGTCCTTTGCTGTTATGAGATGAGTTCCCACCCCCCATGATGTTATTTCAGCTCCCTGCTGAAGCTTAAGGCTTTCAATAAGATATTCATCCAGATCGTTTGAGGCAGATATTACAGCGGTTTCAAAACCTGCGTCATCAAGCATTCTTCTTGCTTCCTTAGAAAGATATGCAAGATCACCGCTGTCAAGACGTATGCCGTAATTTTTAAGTTCAATGCCTTCATCTCTCATTTCTTTAAATACTCTTATGGCGTTGGGTACACCGGACTTAAGGGTATCGTAGGTATCTACAAGGAGTGTGCAGGCATTGGGATAAAGCTTTGCATATTCCTTAAAGGCTGTATATTCGTCCTCAAAACTCATTATCCAGCTATGGGCATGGGTCCCTTTTACGGGAATGTCAAAAAGCTTGCCGGCAAGGACATTGCTTGTCCCGTTACATCCGCCAATAACGGCTGCTCTTGCACCGTATGTGCCTGCATCAGGTCCCTGTGCTCGCCTTAATCCAAATTCCATTACACCATCGCCTTGTGCAGCATAACATACTCTTGATGCCTTTGTTGCAATAAGGCTCTGGTGGTTTATAATGTTGAGAAGAGCAGTTTCAATAAGCTGTGCTTCCATAATGGGAGCAATAACTTTAACCATTGGTTCTCTTGGGAATATAACACTGCCTTCAGGTATGACATAAATATCACCGCTGAAATGGAAATTTTCAAGATATTCTATAAAATCTTCATCAAATGTTCCGAGACTTCTTAAATAGTTTATATCACTTTCGTTAAAGTGAAGGTTATTTATATATTCTGCAAGCTGTTCTATACCACAGCATATTGCGTAACCGCTTCCGAAAGGGTTTTCTCTGTAGAAAGCATCAAATATAACTGTTTCATTTTTATTTTTGTTTTTGAAATATGCCTGCATCATTGTAAGTTCATACAAATCTGTAAGCAGTGCTAAATTTTTAAACATAATAACACCTCCGTATATCATTATACTACACTTTAGCATTAAATATCTACAAAAAATTTAAATTAACATTTTATAATTATAGTTTAAGATATTTACTTTTTTAGGTAGACATTATTAAATTTATGTGTTAAAATAATGAAAAGCTTAATTTAATTAACTAAAGGAGATTTAGTAATGGATAGTATAGATATGCAGATAATTGATATGCTCCAGGATAATGCAAGAACTCCTCTTAAAGTAATTGCGGAAAAGGTCTTTTTATCATCACCTGCCGTTTCTACAAGAATTGAACATCTTGAAAAGCAGGGTATAATTAAAGGTTATACGGCTATGGTTGACAAGGAAAGGCTTGGTTATCATATAACAGCATTTATTAATCTTGAAATGGAGCCTGTGCAGAAAAAGGAATTTTATCCATGGATAAATGATATTCCAAATGTTCTGGAGTGCAACTGTGTGACGGGAGATTACAGTATGCTTTTGAAGGTTGCTTTCCCGAGTACCGGTGATCTTGATGTGTTTATAGGGCAGCTTCAGCAATTTGGGCGGACAAGTACCCAGATTGTCTTTTCAACACCTGTGGAACACAGGGGAATAAAAATATCAGAGAAAAAATAATTAAATCCGTCATACAAAGCAGTATGGCGGATTTTAGTATATGCAGGTCAGTTATATAAAAATTAAAGTATATAAGTTAAGGTGGCATAGAAAAAATCAGAAATTTATGAAACTGATTACCTTACGGGAGGGTATTTATCAAAAAGGTCAAGTACTCCATCATAAACTGCCTGTCCTACAAGGTCTATATTGTCTGCCATAAGTTTTGCTTCACTTGCATTGCTTATAAAGCCTATTTCAATAAGTGAAGCAGGGATAACTGAATCTCTGAGAACTTTTAAGTTACTTGTTTTTACATTTCGGTTTGTTGTGCCTAGTTTATTTAAGAGCTGATCAAGCATTTCTTCTGCTGCCCTGTAGCTTGTAAGCCCGTTGCCCAAGTCGTTGGCATACAGACAGAAAGTTTCGGTGCCATGAGCCTCTGAGCTTGTGGCAGAATTTATATGTATTGATATAAATAAATCGCCGACTTCATTTGCAAGGCTTGTCCTTTCATCAAAGGATGGGTTTGTGTCTGTTGTTCTGGTCATATAGCACTTTACTGAGGGATTTTGTTCAAATTTTTCCTGTGCACTTAATGCCATTTTTAAAGTAAGATCCTTTTCCTGCAGATTGTTGGCAATGGCTCCGGGAGCATCACCTCCGTGACCTGCATCAATAACTACAATTTTGCTGTACTTTTCTTTTGGAAGCATTGTTTTAAATGCGAACCATTCACCGTATTGTGTTATATTCATAGCTAAAATACGGTTTTCATCAAATACAACAGTTGTTTTATTAGAAGCAACGGTTACAGTACAGGATTTTACTTTTTCTGAATTGGGTTCAAAAGTAACAGAAGGTACAGATGCTGAAAGGTCTCCTTCAATTTCTATTGTATAGTTTCTGCTGTTATAGTTATCCTGTTCTTTTATAGCATTTAAATTTATTTTAGCAGTGTTTTTAATGTATAAAATGTCGTTTTCATAGTCATAACTGATGTTCCTGCCATTGTCTGTGGAAGTAATGACTGTCTGCTGTATATCCTGCTGAACCGTTTCAGTAGTCTGCTCGGTTGTTGTTACTGCAGTAGTTTGGACAGTAGTTGCGATAGTTGTTGTTATCGTAGTTGTTTCTGTTGTGGTTTCTGCAGGTTTTGTAATAATGTTTGCTGTTCTGGTGTTGCTGTCCCACTGTATTTCAAAGCCTAAAGCTGTTGTAACAAAACGGAGAGGGATCATAGTTTTGTTGTTTATTATTTTTGCTTCAGTGTCAAGGGTCTGGGCGTTACCATTTACATATGCCTTTTGGGAGTTTACGGGAATGACAATAAGAGTATTATTGTAAGTAATGTAAACCTGTTCAATATCGTTCTTCCAGTCCACTGATGCTCCTATAGCCTCAAATACTTCTCTTGCAGGAACAAGGGTGTAGTCGTTTAAAATAATGGGAGGCATTGAAAGATCTGTGAGATTTGTGCCGTCTATGGCAACAAAAACTTCTTCGGCATTGTATGAATGGGGCTGATAGTCATAGGTGAGGGTAAGGCTTATGCAGCGGTTTGAAGCATAAGCTTGAGATACAAATAAGAATAAAAATGTTATAAGTGGTATTAATAATTTTTTTGTATTCATTTTAGTTCCTTTTTTGCTTATAAATTAATTTTTGTAACAAATTGATTATAATATAAGATGCAACATTTGTGAATGTGGACCGATTTAAAATGAAAGCTCGTATGGAATAAAAAGTAACATAAGTACAGTTATATGTTTGATAACTGTACTTAATATGTTGATGTTTTCAATAGTCTGCTTAAATTAATGGATGTATTTCTTACATAAAATTATTATCTTGTCTGCTCAAAATAATTTTATTTATAAGACAGGCAATAATTAGTCCTAAAAGTATACCTGATAGTTCCAATATAAAATCATCAATATCTATGACTTTATTTGGATATTCTGTAATTATATTTATTAAAAATTGAATTGGTTCAATTATAATTACTAATATAAATGATATTATTATATTGGCTTTAAACCTGACCTTATTAAGCATTAAAAAAATTGGAACAGGGAATAAAATAAAAGTATTCCCTAACAGTGCTATGTAATTTTTATTGGCTAAATAGGAATTAAGCTGCTTAAAAGGGGAAAGCTGTAAATTATAATTTATGTATTCTATATTATTTCTGTGTAAAGTATTTTCAGGGAAAAATAATATAATAAGGATTACAAAAACATATATAATTTCAATAAATAATAAACTTTTATGCAAAAGGTTCTTTTTTATTAAAAGGATTACTAACCATATAAGAAAAGATATAATAAAAATATTCAGCCAATTAAATTGCTGGATATAATTAGTCATTATTTCACCTCTCAACAATCAGATTTCACTCTATTATGAATATTAATAACTGAATACTATATTTTTTGTGTGGGGGTTATAGGCGATTTCAATACCAAGGGCTTCACCTGCAGACCTAAAAGGTATATATGTTTTACCGTCGTATATCAGGGCAGGAGAGTCAAGGGAATATGCTTCACCATTTATGTAATACTGTGTACTGCCTATAATAAATTTAACAGTAGTGCCGTTTTTTATGACATAAGCGGCTTTTTCAGAGGCATCCCAGTCTACTTCACAATCCATAAATTCTGATACATCTCTGAGAGGAATGAGAAGTCTGTCGTTTTCGTCTATTATACCGACATCTGAAATATTCATAGAAGCATAGGGCTTTCCTGCTTCTCTGGCGCTGTCAATGACTGCACGTTCTTCTTCTGTCTGAGGTATAATAGGGGAAGTATCAACATCGTCTGCCTTAGCCATAATGTCAACGACAACTGTGTCCATGCCTTCATAGGGAGGGTCATAATCGGCAGGCAAATCTCTGTGTATTAACTCACCGTCATCTGTCCAGCCTATATTTTCACCGTTTTGATTTAATACGATCACGTCATTGTCATCAGATATAGCTAATATATTGTAATTTTTATCCTGAATAATTGAATAAACTTTACCGTTTTTTAACTTGTCCATATTTTCCTGACTAAAAGACCATTCGGAAACCGCCCAGCTTACACCGTCTTTTGAAATAGTCTGCTCTACATAATTAATTGCTTTGCCGTCTGTAATTATTGGAAAATAAAAGAGATAGTTATCAGTTGTACCATCCCACTGATACTGTACTGTAAAAGGATTACCTATATATGAATTTTCACCAAAGCCACGCCGTGAAACCATACCCCAATTCTCTTTTAATCTGTCATTAAAATATTGAACAGCTTCAGTACTGTCAACTGTTCTTATTAAAATGCTGTCGGTGGTGTCATCGGCACAGACAGGGGTAGGGGAAATTAATGTTAATGAAGTAAAAAGCAGTAAGAATAATTTTTTCATAATATGACCTCCTCTTTGTTATAAAATAATTGACACTATATATAAATGATAAGAATATTGTTAGCTTTTCATAACTGTTATAATTCCTCATCAATAGTTATAGATGTATTCTTTATGTATTTATCTGGAATATCACGGGGATTCAGTATTATTTTAAATTCACCGTTAATTTTAGCAATGTATGGCTCCCAGACAATTGATTCATTAGTTAAGGCATCATAATATACTGCATTTAGCTGACACAAATATTTGTTTATTTGTGTAATAGTATTAATTTTAAAATTTTGTATATCATGATGAAATGCTTCCATATCATCTATATAATAATCTATGTAATATTCATATTCGGGTTTGAAATATAAAAGATGTAATGCTTTATTGACGTCCTGAGCATTTCTTGCTGAAATATATTCATTAAAAATATCTTCCATTTTGGTTTCTTCCTGAGTGTAATTAATAATATTTTTATTGTCATATATCAGATATGCAACAAATAATAGTGCAATAATGAATATACAAATGATAAGTATAATTAAATTTCTTTTCATAATAAAAATCCTCTTTTAAGTTTTAATATAATTTTTACACTTTCATATATTAAAACCTTAAAAAAGAGGATTTGTGACAAAAAAATTTAATTTTTTGAGAAAATTTTTTATTCCATATTTTCAGCTATTTTTATAATGGTTTTCTTGTCTATGTTTCCATATACTCCATATAAAATATCATTATTTTCCCAGATTAATATAATTTGGTTTGGTTTTATACTCATAAAAGCTTTAATTCCGTTTATATCGACATATTCCGTTTCTGCATTTTCTGTATCAATGCTCATTGTATCAGGGACTATACTTTTAGATACGTAAAAGTATTTGTTTATATTATAATAAGTGACATCGTAAATACTTTTTGATTCTGATGAATCAGTTAAAGTAAAGCCATCGGGTATATAGTTAAGTTTTATGGAATATTTAGATTCAGTTGCTTTTTTTGAATTTTCCCTTATGCTTTCATCAACATAGTAGACACCTTTTTCTGAATCGGGAGATTTTGTGAAATCAGTGCTTATATCACTTATATTCATAAAATAATCCAGAAATTTAAGTCTGTCAGCACCGACAGAAAGGGCTGCAGTAATAACAATTGTCATAGCAATTATAGCAACAAGAATAAAACGTTTATTTAATCTGAAGTGCTTTGGTTTAATGTCATCACTGTCAAAAGTCTGACTATATAAAATTCTATTCATTGCCTTAATATGGCTTTCTGAAAAATGAATATCTTCATCATTTATAGATTCATCTATTCTATCAAACATTTCAGTGACAATATCAGAGGAGGCTGACCTTATAAGGGCATCAATTGCCATATTCATAGGGTCATTTTTTCTTTCTGACATATTAGTCATCCTCCTCTGTAAGCAATTTAATAAGCTGTGTTCTCGCTCTTTCAATGCGTTTGCGTGCATTTTCGGGAGTTATATCAAGAAGTTTTGAAATTTCATCATATTTAAGATTTTCCTCAAACTTTAAAAATATGATTTCTCTGTAATGGGGCTTAAGGTCATTGATATGTTTTAGTATTCTGTTATAGGTTTCCCTTGTGATAATGAGGCTCGAAATGTCACAGTTTTTATCGCAGGTATCGGCATCGTCCAGGGGAAGAGGCTGTTTCTTTATTTTGTTATACATATCAATGGCTGTATTTCTGGTTACTAAGCCTATAAAATTTCTTGTTGAGGTTTCGTTATGTTCATCAATTTTTTTAAGATTGTTTGATATTTTAATAAATGCCTGCTGAAGAGCGTCTTCTGCTGCATAACTATCGTTTAAAATGTCATAGGCAACTTTAAACATAAATTTTGAATATTTTTCATACAGCCGTATGGCAAGCTGTTTTTCCTCTTTTGTATCAAATATAAACGGTAACATTATACTCTCCCCTGATTAAATAAATGTAGTATAATAGAAGTAAATAAAATTCTATTACAAAAATATGGAAAGAGTAATATATAAATGGTTACATATCGGAAAATATTTACCCTTTCATATATAATAACCTGATAAATTTAAATTTGTGACAAAATTTTTTAAACTAATTTTCAATAATGGCATTAAAAACATTAAGAGTATGGTCACCGTTATCGGGCATTGGCACAAAGCCTATGTAACAGCCTGTTTCCTGATAGAGATTATATTTTTTTAAGAGAGCAGAGTCACTTATGTCAACTGCCATTGGCTCATTTTGGTTTGTATAAGGATTAATGGCATACAATATTTTACCCTGTGAATCAAGCTCTGCTATCTCTTCCTGAGATAAATAATCACTGAGAGATGTCATATATTCTGCGGCTATAAATGTTTCGATATTTTCCTTATCACTAAGGAGAAGATGAAACTGTGAAGCATAAATATATGTATTGAATTTCTGATTTAACTGAGCTTCAATCGTTACGTCGTTGTCATCGGAGTAAAAACTCTGTATATCAACAGTGAGTTCATCGGGGTTTAAATCGAACTTTGTGTTAAATTCGTCAGTTATGGTGTCAATATCACTTGTGGAAATAAACTGATTGTACATGGCAACACCGCAGTACAAATCGGGATGTGGTTTTATAAATATTGTGTAAAAGATTGAAATTCCTACACAAATAAGGAATATTATAAGTATTATTTTCCAGCGGTAGTATTCCCATATATGTTCAATTTTTCCTCTTGTATCCAAATCTTTAAATGTCATTTTAATCCTCCACTGTCTGAGATGCTACCTTTAATATTGCTCTTGGAAGAGCATCTTTTGCTGTGCCCCAGGGAACATCCTTATAGTTATGGTCAAATTTATTTGTAAAATGGTCAACCTCTTTTTCAAGTCGCTTCATATTTTCAAGCTGTACAGGGACAACTATGTCAATGAATTCTTCATAGTCTTTATTTCCGAGCTTTTTTTGTGCTGTGTCTATAAGCATTGAAAAATGATTCAGACAGAAGCCCTTTGAGGATTTTACCTTTTCTTTCATTTCATTATCGGTTTTCCACATATAGAAAAAGGTATCAAAGTATCTGTCAAAATTTGTCTTTATTCTGTTGCAAATATAGCAGCTTTCTGCTATATTATTGAGATAAGGGGTAACCTTGTTTTCGGCTTTTTTTGAAAACAGACCTTTCTTTTCGCCTGATTTCAGCTCGGCACAAAGCTTTTCAAGATCGCTGTTTATTTTCTGAAGATGGGTGTCAAGCATAAGGGCAACACCAAGCCTGTTCTGCTCCTTATACATCATATCATAGTGTTTTCCGCAGAAACCGACTTTGTTTGTTTCCATACGAATGTCATCTTCCATATATGATGCTCCAAGCATATAGTCAATTGCGTCCTTTTCAAGCTTGTGGTACATATTGCAGAAAGGACATTCGCCTCCTGCTTCAAAACCTTCATTTACGGGAATTGTATAAATTTGTTCTTTCATATAAATCACCTCTTGCTGTGATTTTAGCATAAAAATATAATTATGCTATAGATAGTGTAATAACAGTTACTGAAAAATTGGCTATTTATAAGCGTTTTGAGGGATTTGGCGGATCAATATCTTTCTATACAAAGCACCTTCCGCTTTTCATTTATAGTATACTATATGCCAATATCATTTTCAATAAATAATTTTTGTGCACATAATTGTATGTTTATTTTGTGTATTGACAGATATATTAGCAATTATCCGTTAATGGAGAAAAATTTTGCATTTTTATGTTGTTTCTGAGGCATTTATAAATGCTTTAAAAATGTTTCTGCTGTTTTCATCTGTTTTGTATGCAAATTCGGGATGCCACTGTACAGCAAGAACAAATTTCTTATCATTCATACCTGCCGCCTCAATCAGCCCGTCAGGTGAATAAGCCATTGCTGTAAGTTTTGGTGATAATTCCTTAACTGCCTGGTGATGATAACTGTTTACTGAAAGTGTATCTTTTTTTATTATGTTATAAAGCAGTGTGTTTTCAATAATATTGACCCTATGTACGGGAATATCATAGGGCGGTGTCTGGTGATGATTTATTTCAGATGGTTTTTGTGATGGCAGATCCTGATATAATGTACCGCCTGATACTGCATTTATTAGCTGTATTCCTCTGCAAATTCCTAAAACCGGTTTATTTAATTTTAACACTTCATTAAGGAGCAATTTTTCCATTCTATCACGGATTATACAACATTCACCGCATTTATCAGACTTAGTTTCCCCATACATTTCAGGTGATACATCATGTCCGCCTGTAAAAAGAAAACCGTCAAAATCATTTGCTATCTGTGATATAATATATTCCTTATCGGTTAATGGCAGCATAACGGGCAGACTGCCAAGTTCAGTTAAGGCATCCATATATCCGGGCAGCATCCAATAGCTTTCCTTTTCAAAGTCTACCAAAGGAATAACACCTATTTTAGCTCTTTTCATAACATTCTATCTCCTTTAATGAAAATTTAAATTAATATTAAGTGCAATAGGGAAGGGGATCAGGAGCAACAAAATTGCATTATAATAACTAAAAAGAAATTTTGTAATGTAAGAAATAAGGTGGCATAGATAATATCTACGCCACCAAATATTTATAACTTATCAGAAACATTTATGTTGACAAACGCCATAAGTGTTTCAAATTTATAAAATTATTTATATAACTGATTAGTTATTTTCAGCAAGCTTTTTGTAGCCTTCAAGTCTTCTCTTAGCGTCGTCTGCACACTTATCAAATAACTCTTCAGCAACAGCAGGGAATGCCTTAGCAAGTGAAGTATATCTTACTTCGCCCTTGATGAATTCCTTGAAGTCTGCTGTAGGCTCCTTAGAGTCTAATGTGAATACTTCGCCAACTGGATTGTATCTGTATAACTGCCAGTAACCACAGTCAACAGCCTTCTTAGCTTCTGTATGGAAGTTAGTTCTTAAGCCGTGGTTGATACATGGTGAGTAAGCAATGATTAATGATGGACCATGGTAAGCTTCAGCTTCCTTAAGAGCCTTCATTAACTGGTTCTTGTCTGCACCCATACAAACCTGAGCAACGTATACATAACCATAGCTCTTAGCTATCATACCTAAATCCTTCTTACGTACTCTCTTACCTGAAGCAGCAAACTTAGCGATTGCAGCAGTAGGAGTAGCCTTAGAAGCCTGACCACCTGTGTTAGAGTAAACTTCTGTATCAAATACAAAGATATTTACATCTTCACCTGATGCTAATACATGGTCAACACCACCAAAGCCGATGTCGTAAGCCCAGCCGTCACCACCGAAGATCCACTGGCTCTTCTTAACTAACATATCCTTGTGGTCAAGAACATACTTGCAGTTGTCACAGTCAGGATTTGCTTCTTCAATTGCAGCAACTAATGCAGCAGATGTAGCCTTAGAAGCTTCACCTTCATTCATAGTTTCTAACCAAGCCTTAGCAGCATCCTTAATCTTACCTTCAGGAGCGCCATCTACGATAGCAGTAACCTTTTCAGCAAGTAATTCTCTCTGCTGCTTAACACCTGTATACATACCAAAACCAAATTCAGCGTTGTCCTCAAATAATGAGTTACACCAAGCAGGACCCTGTCCCTTAGAGTTAGTTGTATATGGTGTAGAAGGTGCAGAACCACCCCAGATTGAAGAACAACCTGTTGCGTTAGCAATATACATTCTGTCACCGAATAACTGAGTAATTAATCTAGCGTAAGCAGTTTCAGCACAGCCGCCGCATGAACCTGAGAATTCAAGTAATGGCTGCTCGAACTGAGAACCCTTAACAGTGTACTTATCTTCAGGATTTTCCTTTGTAGGAAGACCAATTACATAATCCCAAGCTTCGATCTGATCTCTTGAATCGTCAATAGGAACCATCTTAAGAGGATCAGACTTACCAGCTAACGGACAAGATGCGATACAGTTACCACAGCCTGTACAGTCCATAATGTCAACCTGCATTACATACTTGTACTGAGCTTCTTTACCTTTACCCTGAACAGCCTTAACTGTAGCAGGAGCATTTGCAGCTTCTTCATCAGTTAAAAGGAAAGGTCTGATACAAGCGTGTGGACATACAAATGCACACTGATTACACTGGATACAGCTTGTTGGATCCCATGTAGGAACATGAACAGCAATACCACGCTTTTCATAAGCAGCAGTACCATGTTCAAATGTACCGTCTTCAATGCCCTTGAATGCTGATACAGGAAGAGTATCACCCTTCTGAGCGTTCATAACGTCAACAATATTCTTGATAAAGTCAGGTCTGTCTGAAGTTGCAGCAGCAGTATCTACAGCGTCTGCCCAGCTTGCAGGAACTTCTACCTTATGGTAACCTACAGCACCTTCATCAACAGCTGCATAGTTCATGTTGACAATCTTTTCACCCTTCTTGCCGTATGACTTAACGATGAATTCTTTCATGTACTTAATAGCGTCATCCTTAGGAATGATTTCAGTAATCATAAAGAATGCAGACTGTAATACCATGTTGAACTTGTTGCCTAAACCGATCTTTTCACCGATTTCAACGGCATTTATTGTATAGAAATTAATGTGCTTGTTAGCAAGATCTCTCTTAACATTAGCTGGTAAATGAGTTTCTAACTCTTCATCTGACCAGATAGTGTTTAATAAGAAGCTTCCGCCGTCTTTTAAGTTAGATGTCATATCATACTTATTTAAGTAAGACTGCTGATGACAAGCTACAAAGTCAGCTGTATCAATAAGATATGGTGAACGGATAGGGCTCTTACCAAATCTTAAGTGAGAATTAGTGATACCGCCTGACTTCTTTGAGTCATAAGCAAAGTATGCCTGTGCATACATATCAGTATGGTCACCGATAATCTTGATAGAGTTCTTGTTAGCACCTACAGTACCATCTGAACCAAGACCCCAGAATAAGCAGTTAGTAGTTCCCTCAGGAGTTACGTCTACAACTTCGCCTCTCTTTAATGAAAGACCTGTTACATCATCTTCAATAGCTAATGTAAAGCCATTCTTTGGAGCGTCTAAATCAAGATTTTCATAAACTGCAATAATATCAGCAGGAGTAGTATCTTTTGAACCAAGACCAAATCTACCGCCAACAATAACAGGTGTTCTGTCACTGTTAAAGAATGCAGTACATACATCCTGATATAATGGTTCACCGAGAGAACCAGGTTCCTTAGTTCTGTCAAGAACAGCAATCTTTTTAGCAGAAGCAGGAATAGCTTCTAATAATTTTTCAGGAACGAATGGTCTGTATAAATGAACATTTACAAGACCAACCTTTTCGCCTTTAGCTGTAAGATAATCAATAGTACCTGCAATTGTATCACAGATAGAACCCATTGCAATAATAACCTTTTCAGCATCAGGAGCACCATAGTAGTTGAATAACTTATAATCTCTTCCTGTAAGCTTGTTAATCTCAGCCATGTATTCTTCAACAATGCCGGGAACAGCTTCATAATATGGATTACAAGCTTCTCTTGCCTGGAAGAAGATATCAGGGTTCTGAGCAGTACCTCTTGTACATGGATGCTCAGGATTAAGAGCATGCTCTTTAAACTCTTTAACCTTGTCCATATCAACAAGTTTAGCTAAATCATCATAGTCAAGAACTTCGATCTTCTGAATTTCGTGAGAAGTTCTGAAACCATCAAAGAAGTGAAGGAATGGAACCTTTGCCTTAATAGTTGAAAGGTGTGCAACTGCACCTAAATCCATAACTTCCTGAACAGATGATGAAGCCAACATTGCAAAACCTGTCTGACGACAAGCCATAACGTCAGAATGGTCACCGAAAATGTTAAGTGCATGGCTAGCTACACAACGAGCACTTACGTGAAGTACACATGGAAGCAATTCACCTGCAATCTTGTACATATTAGGGATCATAAGAAGTAAGCCCTGAGATGCAGTATATGTAGTAGTTAAAGCACCTGATGCCAATGAACCATGTACTGTACCTGCAGCACCTGCTTCAGACTGCATTTCAACAACTTTTACTGTCTGACCGAAAATGTTCTTTTTACCTCTGGCTGCCCATTCATCTACATATTCAGCCATTGGTGAGGATGGTGTAATAGGGTAAATACCAGCAACTTCAGTAAACGCATAGGATACTGTAGCAGCAGCCTGGTTACCATCCATAGTTTGCATAACCTTTGCCATTTTAAAATCCTCCTTAATAATTAAGAATTAACTTGAGGGTGGTTAGCCCTTTGTGTATAAATATAATGCAGGTTGCAAAATATTCTACAATTATTATAACAAGTTTTTGTGAAATAGTAAACAACAAAATCAAAAAAATTTTAAAAAAATATTCTTAAAATTTTTTAATTTAAAGTATGATTAAGTTTAATGTAGTATTTGACTTAATAAGAAAAGTAGTTTATAATATTGTAATAATGGATATTATAAGTGTATGTGTATTTGTGATGCAGAGATGTTTATATAGATGGAACGGGAGTAAAGGCAAATGCCTGAGATACCGGCGAAGGGGCTTTAATTTATTTTAATAAACATAAGGCTTGTGCGTGTTTATTTTAGACAACTGCATAACATTTTATAAATTTGAGGTGTTGTATGACTAATTACCAATTTGGAGAAAGTGAAATTACAGATAGACTTAACGGGAACTTTTATTATAAATTTACAGATATGTATAAAAGTCTTAAAATTCAGGGGAAAAACTGTATTTTAAAGTATATTCCGGCTCTTTTCAGAAGATGGTATTATTCTGCTTTAATTGAGGATACGCTTATTACTCCTGCCTTTATTACGGAGTATGGAAGTAATGAAAAAAATTTATATCCTGTTGTCAGAATAAATTCAGTAAATCGTATAGGTAAATTCGATTTTATTAATTTGAAGTACAGTGTTGACAATCATCCTTTGTGTATCGATTTCAGAGCTCTTATTGAAAGGTTCAGGAGCGGGGTTGCCCTTAATGACAGAATGCAGATGGATTTTGAAGATGTAAAGGCAATAAATAAGGTTATAAATTGTGATGCCGATTACATTACTTATCTTATAATGCTTGGAATTGATATGGAATACATTGAAAAGATGCCTTCTGTGGGTGTTGAAATGTACTGCACAACAGATAAGATAATAGAACTTGAAAATATAAATAACAGAGAATTGCTAAAAAGACTTTTTGAATGTGCATTAAAAATTTCATCAACCTATTTAAGCGATGCTTTTTTAGATGAACAGTACAATGTTACTGTTGATATGATAAAGAAATGGCTTGTTAGCGGAGGTACTGTTGATAGGATTTTTGAAGAAGCTTACGGAGAATTTTCAATAGATGTTTCAACTGCCATGGCATTTGAAGATATGGATAAAATGGAAATGGCACTTACTGCAAATACCTATATGAGAGGACTGCTCCTTGACAAATGGTTTCTTACACCGTTCAGCGGATATTTCAGATTTATTGATACTGCTTATATGTACGAATTTTCTTATTATGATGAAATCATGTATCTTGCAAATGCGGAAATGACATTTGAAATTTTAGACGAGGAAGAAATTATAGATGCCGCTCTCTATGCACCGTGTACGCTGTTTAAGACATCACGTCTTGGTGCTGAGTTCTTTAATGTAGATTATAATAATGAAAAACCTTTCCTGTTTAAAAAGATGAGTGTTGAAAATATAATGAAAGGCGTTATTGACGGGCATGATGAAGAAAAAAGAAAAATACTTGAGGTTTATGAACCTGAATTTAGTGTATATAATTTGAAAATATTTTTTGAGGGCAGTGAAAATAAGCAGCATAAAGTTCAGGTTAAGGAGAACATGCCTCTTGATGAGTTTCATAATTTTATAGCAGGATTAACAAGCGGATATGTAATGATTTGCAAAGGCTATAAATTCTATAAATTACCGAAAAGCCCTTTTACAGAATATACACCTTCATTTATGGGACGGAGAGGTCCTCATGCGGAAGATAATACAGTGGGAGTAATTTTTGAAGGGGACGGGGTTTGCTATTATGAACTGGTTGTGCCAAGTGAAGAAAAATATTTAATTTACAGAGCACGTATTGAACTTGAAAATATTGTTGTAAATGAAACAGGAATTCAGTATCCCAGAATAATAAAATAATAAAAAGCGGTATAAATTTATATTTCCTGGCATATATACTAAAAGGAACGCTTTATGGCAGTCAGCGTTTCTTTCAGAGGAGGAAAATATATGTTCAGGAAATTTTTGATTTTAATACTTGTATTTGTTTTGACGGGCTGTACAAAGACAGCACTTAATAATACACAAATGGGTACAGTTGGGGAAAATGAACCTATAACAAGAGGGGAAGCTGCAAGAATGATGGCCCTTAACATTTACACTATTGAAGAAATAAACAAAATGGAAAGAAAAATAACATTTGAAGATACAGATATAAGCAAGTGGTATGATAAATACATAAATGCCGCTTTCAGTGCAGGATTAATTGCGGGAGTTGATGAAGAGCATTTTGCACCTGAAGAATATCTTACATTAAGACAAGCTCAGTTTCTTCTTGATAAGATGAAAACGGATAATAAGGTCAAGCTTCAGTATGCCAATGAGGACAGGGACAAGCCTATACCCTATAATATATGGGTAATTGCTTTTGAAAAAGATATGAATACGGAAAAGCTGAAAACTCAGGAACTTAAAATATATGCAGATAAAAATCAATACAGTAAACTTGGGGACAGCTTTTTTATAACTGATATTGGAATAACTTATTACGAAGGTTATGAACAGCTTGCCAGTGATGATGAAATAACTGCAATAGTAAACGGAAATACAATCGTGGCATTAAAAACAATAGGACGAGCTTCAGAGTATACAGATATGGAAGTAGTTGAAAGCGGCGATAAGTATGTAAGAGTTAAGGTCCCCGGAGGTATCAGAAAATACAGCATTGAAAACAATAATGTAAATGTGGGCGATGTGATAAAAATAAAAATTAATAGTGACGGGACATACACTGCAGAGTGACGTATAATAAGGAAGGAGTGTTGATATGCCTCATATTAGTCTTAAAATGTATAAAGGAAGAAGTGAAGAAGAAAAAATAAAAAATTGCAAATGAACTGTTAAAGGTTCTTGAAAATAACGGAATTAAGGCATCTTCAGTTTCTGTAAGTATAAAAGATATTGATCCTGATAAATGGAAAGAAGAAGTATATGACAGAGAAATCAGCGGAAGTAATGATTTAATAATAAAGCCAGGTTATGAAATGTAAATATA
>CAZGIC010000026.1:0-17152 GCA_964526435.1 uncultured Lachnospiraceae bacterium
GTTTGGCTTATGTCTTTGTTTTTAACAGAAAGAATACAGTTGTTTTTAATGATAATATTACAATATTATATGGTGATAAAACAATTATAATATATAGTGTCAGGATCATATGTTACACTAATTTAATTTTGTTTACATAAAATTCATTAAAATATAATAAAAAACGAATGCAAAATACTTTGAATTGTAGTAAACTATTTATATACTAAATAATAGGAGGAATTGAAAATGAAAAGAAGATTAACATCGATTTTATTAGCTTTTTGTTTTGCATTTTCATCTGTGGGCTTTGTATATGCCGCTGACAGTGATACAGAAGCAGAAGATGAAGTTACAGAAGATGAAGATGAAGAAGAGGACGATGATGATGAAGACTATGAAGAAATAAGTGATGAGTTTGATATTACAGTGAATGTAGATGCTACAAAGTCACTTTCAGGTTATCTGTCTGCCTCAGCTCCTGATGCATCAGATTTTGACTGGAGTACAAGCAGCAGTTCAATAGCTACAGTTAATTCATCAGGCCGACTTACTGCAAAGAAGAAGGGTTCATGTACAATTACTGCAACTGCTACAAGCGATAATACTGAGTATACATATACATTTAATATAACAGTAATAAGCAGCTCTACTGAATCAATTACAATAAGTGTAGGTGAAACAGAGGATCTTTATGATTATGTAGATGATGAATATGATGCAAGAGATTACGAATGGGAGTCCAGCAGTGAAAAATATGTTACAGTTACATCAAAAGGTGTTGTAAAAGGTATCAAAGAAGGAGAAGCCACTGTAACAGCTACATATGAAGATGATGACGTTTCTCTTGAATATGAATTTGAGATAACTGTTGAAGATGATGACGACGACGATGATGACGACGATGACGATGATGAAGTTGAGGTAAAAACTACATGGGATATTTATGTAGGTACAGACGATGAAGTTGATATAAGTGATATTCTTGAAGATTATCCTGATGACTATGACTGGACCGTATCTGATGAGGATATTGCTGAAATAGATGAAGATGACGGAATAATAACAGGTCTTGAAGAGGGCGAAACAATTATAAGAGCCAAAGGAGATACTGACTACAGATTTAATGTATATGTAGGTGATGATTATTCTACTGATGAAATTACAATAAGCGGTGATGATACAGAGGATCTTGAAGATTATCTTGATGATGATTTAGAGTATTACAGCTTTGGAAGTGACAGAAAAGATGTTGTAAAGGTTTCAGCAGGCGGTGTGATTTCAGGTGTGGCAAATGGTATTGGTACAATAATTTGTGAACATGAAGAAGATGATTCAGTTATACAGATATTTGTAACTGTAAAGGGTATAAGTTCAACAACAACTACAACAACCACTACTACAACAGAAGCAACTACAGAAACCACAACTTCTGCTCCTGTTACACAGGCAACAACTGTTGCGGTATCTTTCAGTGATATTTCTCAGAGAGAATGGGCTGAAGATGCAATACTTGCCATGGCTTCAAAAGGATATATTGTAGGTGTAGGCGATGATTTGTTTTCACCTGATGCAAACTGCAAGAGGTGTGATTTTACAATCGTTCTTATGAAAATGCTCAATCTTGATGACAGTGATGTGAATGCCGAATATGACGACATTTCTTCAAAAGATTATTATTATGATTATGTTATGGCAGCTCTTGCAAACGGTATTGAAGCAGGAGTTACAAACAATGAGTTCAGACCAGACGATTATATTACAAGAGAAGAGGTAATGGTCATGGTTTATAAAGGACTTGTTCAGGCAGGAGTAAGTATGGATACAGATACATCTGTTCTTGATAATTATACAGATGCATCAGAAATAGCTGATGAAAACAGAGAAGCTGTTGCTGCTCTTATAAATTTGGGAGCAATAAGCGGTACTTCTGATACTACTCTTGAGCCTTCTGCAAATATTACAAGAGCTCAGATGGCGGTAATTATGAATAATGTTGATCAGACTATAAATTAATAATATATAAATAGTTTAAAAATATTTTTTGATTATAGATGGCTCTTTACTGTAAAAAGTGAAGAGCCATTTACAGTAAAAATTTAAAATACTTAACTTATAAAAAAATAGGTTCTTTACCAAATGGTGTGGTTTATAAAAATCTTCCGACAGCTCTGCCGAGCTGTCAACTCCTTTAAAAGGTTCTTTGTCAACTATCGTGATATATAAAACCCTCAGTCAGCCTGCGGCTGACAGCTCTTCAGCACTTTCAACCTTCGGTTGAAAGCCAACCCTTCGGGTTGTTCGCATATTCTTGCGATGCAAACCTTAAAAGGGAGCCTATATGGAGGCAATATTGGGATTTATGATAACGACCACACCAAATATTGTAGAACCCAAAAATATCTGACGCAATTGTGACCACGTCAGATATTTTTTTATTTATATTAATTTTTTAGTTTTGCAGCATATTCGGGGAATACCTGTATACTTCTTTCGAGAATTCCCTGAATATAGGCTATAAATATACCATAGTTTGTTATTGGAATATTCTGTGATTTACAGACATTAACTCTGTGTTTCATTTCTTTTTCGTTTAATGTGCATCCTCCGCAGTGAATAACAACTTTATATTTGCTTAAATCTTTTGGGAACTCGGTGCCGCTTGTAAATTCATAATTGATTTTTTTAGATGTATGAGCATTGAGCCATTTTGGAATTTTAATAGTGCCTATATCATCGCATTGTCTGTGATGTGAACAGCCTTCAGCGATTAATACAGTGTCACCATCTTCTATATTTTCAATAGCTTTTACTGCCTTTATTGCTTCATCAAGATCCCCTTTGTATCTTGCAAATAATATGGAAAAGGAGGTAAGAAGAATGTCATCAGGGACAACATCTTTTACATAGCCAAATGCCTGTGAATCTGTAATTACCATTTTAGGTTTTTTACCTAAGCTTTTCAGAGTTTCTGCAAGCTCTGTATCTCTTGTAACTACAGATATTGCTCCTGCTTCAAGAACATCTCTTATTGTCTGCTGCTGAGGCAGAATAAGTCGTCCTTTAGGTGCCGCCTTATCAATGGGGACTACAAGAACTGCAATATCATTGGGTTCAAGTTTATCACCAATTATTTTAAGTGTCATATTATCGGCAGGGACAAGTTTTGAAATCGTTTCCTTAAGCTCCCATATATTTTCATTTGTTTTTGCACTAACCCATATTGAGTTTTCAACTTCATAATGATCAGTGACCTCATCTGATTTATTCAATATAATGATGTATGGAAGCTTTCGTTCCTTTATTGCTTCTATAATTGCCTTATCTTCATCCTGCAAGCCAAGAGTTCCGTCAACAACAAGAAGGGCAATATCAGTTTTGTTAAGAACCTGATAGCTCTTTTCTATACGTTTTTCTCCAAGCTCGCCTATATCATCAATACCTGGGGTATCAATAATCATTACAGGTCCCAGGGGCAGAAGCTCCATTGCTTTTTGAACAGGGTCGGTGGTTGTGCCTTTAATTTCTGATACAATTGCAAGGCTTTGTCCTGTAATTGCATTTATTATGCTGGACTTGCCTGCATTTCTCCTTCCAAAAATACCTATGTGTATTCTGTCTGACTTTGGTGTATCGTTTAAGCTCATATTACCGCCTCCTAGAATCTGAAATCTCTTTTTCCGTTGTGGATATTGTTTAAGTAGTCAACAACTATTGATTTAACTTTTGCATTTGGAATATTTTCAATTTCCTTTGTAATAAGTTCATCGCCTATTTTCTTTGTGTCTTCTGAGGCGTAGTCTTCTAGATATTCCTTTAATGTCATAAGGGCATTTGGGTGACAGCAGTTTTGTATCTGACCTGATTTACACAAACTCATAAAACGGTCACCTGTTCTGCCTTCTCTGTAGCAGGCAGTGCAGAAGCTTGGAATATATCCCATTTTCATAAGCCAGTTTACTACTTCATCAAGAGTTCTGTTATCTTCTACATCAAATTGTGCTGAGTTATCTTCGTCCTCTTCAGGCTCGTAATAGCCGCCAACACTTGTTTTGGAACCGCCGCTTATCTGTGATATACCTAAATGAAGAACTCTTTCTCTTGTTTTTTTGCTTTCTCTTGTAGAAACTATCATACCTGTGTATGGTACGGCAATTCTTATACAAGCTACAAGTTTTGCAAAAATATCATCGTCAATAGCATCTGTAAAATCTGTCGGATCAATATCATCGGCAGGACGTATTCTTGGTACACTTATTGTATGTGGTCCTACACCGTGAACTGCCTCAAGATGCTCTGCATGCATTAAAAGTCCTGCAAATTCGTATCTGTATTTTTCAAGTCCGAACAGAACACCTAAACCTACATCATCTATACCGCCTTCCATGGCTCTGTCCATAGCCTCTGTGTGGTAAGCATAATTGTGTTTAGGTCCTGTTGGATGAAGCTGTTCATAGCTTTCCTTATGGTATGTTTCCTGGAAGAGTATATATGTACCTATGCCAGCCTCTTTAAGTTTTCTGTAGTTTTCAACGGTAGTTGCTGCTATATTTACATTTACACGTCTTATAGCACCGTTTTTATGCTTAATGCTGTATATTGTGTTTATACATTCAAGTATATATTCAATAGGATTATTTACAGGGTCTTCGCCTGATTCAATGGCAAGACGTTTATGTCCCATATCCTGAAGGGCAATAACTTCCTTCCTTATTTCTTCCTGTGTAAGTTTTTTTCTGGCTATGTGTTTATTTTTTGAATGATAGGGACAGTAAACACAGCCGTTTACACAATAATTTGAAAGATAGAGTGGGGCAAACATAACAATTCTGTTGCCATAAAAATCTTTTTTTATCTGTTCTGCCAGAGCGTAAATTTCATTATTTTTTTCTTCATTCTGACAGACTAAGAGAACAGAAGCCTCTCTGTGTGAAAGTCCTTTTCTGAGTTTTGCTTTTTCGATTATTGAATCAATAAGCTCAACATTGTTTTTGTTTTCATCTGCATAGGCTAAGGTATCAAGGATTTCCTCGTGTGATATAAATTCCTCAGCTTTTAATGATTTTGGATCATACATTTTAAAGTTCTCCTTTCTTTCGGGGCAGGTTTAAATAACCTTTTCCGTCAGATTAATTATATATTGTTTTTGTACTTACTCCGTCAAGCTGTCCAAGCTTTCCTGATAAAGTATTTATAATATCATTAGGTGCATCAATTGCAACACTAATTATATTTATGGATTTTTCTCTGTAGGGAATTCCCATCCTGCCGATTATGTAATTGCCGTAATCATGGAGAAGGGTATTTACTTCATTGGCAGAATCAAAGTTTTTTACAACGATGCCTATCAGGGCAACTCTTGTATCCATACTTAACCTCCTTGTTGTTTTTTATTAATTATACAACTGTTGACAGAAAATTACAATAGATTTTTGATAATAATTATTAATTAGATAAATTAATCAAATAAAAAAGCTGTTGCATTAAATACAACAGCTTTGGATTTTTAATATATTTAGAATGTATCTGAAGCACTTTCAAGCATCTTAACAGACACTGTTTTTGTAGTTCCGTTTCTAACAATTGTAACGCTGACTGTCTGTCCTATTTTACATTCTTTTACAGCTTCTAAAAGCTGGTCAGTGGTAAATACAGGGGTTCCATTAAATGAAGTAATAAGATCACCTACCTGAATATCTGCATAGCTTGCACTTCCGCCTTCAATAACCTGCTGTACAAGAACACCTGCCTGTGGTAAGTTATTTTTAGCAGCAACTTCTTCTGAAACACTTGTAATGTAAACACCGAGGGTAGGAGTAGTTGTGCTGTTCATTAACTCTTCGATAATGGGCTTTGCAACATCTGATGCAATGCTGTAACCAATACCTTCAACTGAAGTCAATGCAATTTTAGCAGTATTTATACCGATAACCTGTCCTTTGCTGTTTACAAGAGCACCGCCGCTGTTACCCGGATTGATAGCCGCATCAGTTTGAAGAACTGTAAGCTTTGTTCCTGATATATTTACATCTTTTGCCTGTGAACTTAAGATACCTTTTGTAGCTGTGTTGCCCTCACCAAGAGCATTTCCTATAGCAATAACAGTTTCGCCAACCTGCATTGATTCTGAATCACCGAATTCTGCAACTTGTACGTCAGTAATACCTACAGCCGCCAAATCAGAAAGTGACACTGATATTACAGCAAGATCAGCATTTGAATCCTTTCCTACAAGCTTTGCTTCAACAAGGTCACATTCACTTAAGGATATACCTACAGTTGAAGCACCTTCAATTACATGATAATTTGTTACGATATAAGCATTATCACTGTCTTTGTAGAATACAATACCTGAGCCTGCACTTTCGCTTTCATATGCCTGGTTAAAGAAGTCCACGCCCTGAGTAATTGATGTAATACATGCAACAGAAGGCTGAACTTTGTTAATTATCTCAACAGTGTTCTGAGAAGCTTCATCCATAGTGGCTCTGATTGTTCCTGTATCAGTCAAGGATATTGTATCTGCATCAGTTGATATTGAAGATGTCTGAATATGATCAACAATTTCTGATGTTACAGGTATTGCTGCACCAATGCATAAACCTATAACTCCGCTTGCAACAATTGCGAATATGCCGTTTCTTATATAGTTATGTTTCATTTATGTCACCATCCTTTTAATTAGAACTGTTCATTCTGATTTTGAAGAGTGGCAGTAATTGTCATCTGTTGTCTGCCGTTTCTTACTATTGTAAGTGTTATTGTATCGCCTGATTTGTGCTTTGATATTTCATTTGACAATGTATCTGTATCAGTAACTGCTGTACCGTCGATTGCAGTTATAATATCTGTTGCCTGTAAACCAGCACTTTCAGCAGCAGAACCTTCCTCAACTTTTATTATAAATACACCAGGAATATTTATACCATATATTTTTGCAAAATTCTCATCAATTGTGTAACACTGAATACCTAAAGATGGTTTATCTACTGTACCATTTTCTATAAGGCTTTCAATAATAGGCTGGGCTGTTGAAATAGGAATAGCATAGCCTATGCCTTCTACAGCATCACTTGATAACTTTGCTGTGTTGATGCCTATAACTTCACCTGCTGTGTTTACAAGAGCACCGCCGCTGTTACCAGGGTTAATTGCTGCATCTGTCTGTATTACAGTAAGAGTTTTTCCGTCTATATTGATTTCTTTATTCTGTGCACTTATAATACCAAGAGTTGCAGTTTTTCCCTGTCCTAAAGCATTTCCTATAGGGATAACAGTTTCTCCAACCTGTATATCATCTGAGTTGCCAAATGTGGCAGCCTGAACATCTGTAATGCCTGCATTTTCCAAATCTGTTTTTGAAACAGAAATCACTGCAAGATCTGATGAAGCATCCTTTCCTACAAGCTTTGCACTTATCTGTTCATCACCTGTAATTGATATAGTTGCTGAAGTGGCATCTTCAACTACATGGTTATTGGTCATAATATAAACTGTGTCGCCATCAATTTTGTAAATAACACCTGAACCGGCACCTTCACTTTCATATGTCTGTCCAAGCCAGCTTGATGATGACTGTTCAATTACTGAAATGTTTACAACAGAATTTTCAACACTGCTTATAATCTGAGCTATATTGTCTTCTGATGCAACAAGATTTACTGCAGTTGCTTCAGTGTCAGATGAACCTGAAGATGTATTGCTGAAACTAAAGTCTTCACTTAATAATGCATTTGTAAAAGCTTTTGATGTGTTAAGTCCCAGCCCAAGACAAAAACCAAGAGAACCGCCACAGAGTACTACACCTGCAAGACCCGCGGCAATACTCTTCTTATAGGAATATTTAATTATTTTCTCTTTTTCTGAAGAAGTGTCATTATCGACATTTTCTTCTATGTTCATTGTTGTGCTTTGAGCTGCAGTTTCATCAGCATCAGCTATGTTATCTGTATTTTCCTCAACATTGGTTGTTGCATTTAAATTTTCTTCAATAGGAGTGACATCAGCTGTTTCATTAAATGCAGTTGAGTTATCTGCTGTTGAATTAACATCTTCTGATGCATTGTTTTGATTTTCTTTGAAATTTTCAAATTCATTATTCATATGAAAAACCTCCTTTGTTGTTTTCAAAATTATTTTAACAGGATTTTTTAAAAAAAGTATGAATAAATTATGAATATTTATTATAAATTTCATTTTTAATTTCAATTTAATAGTAGATTAATAATATGATAATTTATACTTAATAAATTTACAATTTTAAATACTGTTGTAAGCTTTTTCAATTTATTATAACACATTTTTATTGTTTTGCATATAGTATAATATATAATTTAGGTGGTTGAATATGAGAATTTTTTTAGACCCAGGGCATGGGGGAACAAATCCCGGAGCAATAGGAGTAAATGGTTTAAAAGAATCTGAAGTTACCCTTGATGTTGCTATAAGAACAGGAAGACTTTTGCAGGCTGAAGGGTACACGGTAAATTTTTCAAGGACATCGGAAGTTAATGTAAGTCTGTCTGAAAGGGCAAAGCTTGCCAATGAATGGGGAGCAGATTATTTTGTAAGCATTCACTGTAATGCAAATGTAAATCCTATATACAAAGGAACGGAAACCTTTTTCTACAGAGAAGGAACCGTTGCCGAGAACTTTGCCCTTGTAGTAAATACAGCACTTGTAAATGAAATTGACACAAGAGATTTAGGCATATTTTTGGCTAATTTTGCAGTATTAAGGCTTACAAGAATGCCTGCCATACTTGTAGAACTTGCTTTCTTAAGTAACCCGGAGGAAGCTGCACTGCTTGCGACAGACAGCTTCAGACAGAAATGTGCAATAGGTATTTCAAGGGGAATAATTGATTTTACAAGCTGATTTATATACAGGGAAGCTGTTTTGCCAATGTCATTAATATCAGATAAAGAGAAAACCCTCAGTCACCTTGCGGTGACAGCTCCCATAAAAGGGAGCGGTGAGGGTAGGCATACATTGTTTATTAGAAAATGTTTTAAGTTAATGGTATAGGCTGTTTTGCTGTCTATATTTAAATTTAGTATTGTCCTATGTTATTGTATTCACTCTTAAAGTATGTTATAATTATTACATTAAACATAGGAGATTTTTATTATGATTTATGAAGTATATTCAGAAGAAGAAACAAGGAAAATAGGCTTTGAGCTGGGCAAAAAATCAGTTAAGGGTGAAATATACTGCCTGCAGGGTGATTTAGGTGTGGGAAAAACCGTATTTACAAAAGGATTTGCAAAAGGACTTGGTATAACTGAACATATTACAAGCCCAACATTTACAATAGTTAATGAATATCATTCGGGAAGACTGCCGTTTTATCATTTTGATGTTTACAGAATCGGAGATGTTGAAGAAATGTTTGAAATAGGCTATGAAGAGTATTTCTATGGAGATGGAGTCTGCTTTATTGAATGGGCTGAACTTATCAGGGATATACTGCCCGAAGATGTGAAATGGATAAAAATAAACAAAGATTTAACATCAGATAATGAAAATTACAGAAAAATTGAGGTGTTATAATGAAAATTTTAGCTTTGGATACCACAGGACTTGTGGCAAGTGTGGCTCTTGTTGATGAAGAAAAAACAATTGCCGAATTTACGACAAATTATAAAAAAACTCATTCACAGACAATTATGCCAATGATAGAACAACTTAAAAATATGGTAGAGCTTGATTTGAATAGTGTTGACTATATTGCCTGTGCAAGCGGTCCCGGAAGTTTTACGGGACTTAGAATAGGTGCTGCCACAGCTAAGGGACTGGCTCACGGACTTGATAAAAAAATCATACAGGTACCTACTCTTGACGGACTTGCCTATAATTTATGTGAAAGTGACAGGCTTATTGTTCCTATAATGGACGCAAGAAGAAATCAGGTATATTCAGCTATATATTCAAATATAAATGGTCTTAAAAGAATAAGTGAGTATATGGCTTGTGACATAAAGGAACTTCTTGATATGGTAATTAAAACAGATGAAAATGCTGTTTTTCTTGGGGATGGTGTTCCTGTATTCAGAGAAATAATAAGGGAGTTTAATCAGGGATTTAAATTTGCACCACAGTGTGCAAATATGCAGAGAGCAGCTTGTATAGGTGCTCTTGCTTTTAGAAGAATAGAAGAAGCGGTTGCTCCTAATGACTTTGAAATAATATATTTAAGAAAATCACAGGCGGAAAGGGAACTGGAAGAGAAAAATGCAGATAGAAATGATGAATAAAAATCACATTGACGGAATAATGGAAATAGAAAATGAAAGTTTTGCTATACCATGGAGCAGAAATTCTGTTGAAAGTGAATTAAAAAGGGATATTGCAATATATGCAGTGGCAACTGAGGGCAATAAGGTCCTTGGTTATGGCGGAATGTGGCATATTGTAAATGAAGGTCATATTACAAATATTGCCGTACATAAGGATTACAGACGAAGAGGTATAGGGCAGGCTATAATAGAAAAGCTTGTGGAAATTGCAGAAGAGAAGGAAATGATAGGCATTACTCTTGAAGTAAGAAAGAGTAATGTTCCTGCATTAGAACTTTATAAAAAAAATGGGTTTAAACTTGAGGGAATACGTCCCGAATATTATGAAGACAATAAAGAAGATGCCTATATTATGTGGAAATATCTTATACCGGAAGAAAATATAGGCTGAGAAGGAGGGAGTTTATATGATAAAGGAGTTAAAGTACAGCCAGCTTAAAAGATTTTGCAGAAACAAGGATATTTCAATTGACAGCAGCAAATATACTGACCATCTTATAGGACAGCCAAGCGGTGCTGAAGCTCTTGAATTTGGACTTAATGTTAAGGGAAAGGGATACAACATTTATCTTGCAGGACTTTCAGCAAGCGGTAAAACAACATATGCCGAAAAATTTGCAAGAGATATTGCCGTAAAGGAAGAAACACCTGATGATATGTGTTATGTTCTTGATTTCGACAAGCCTGGTGTACCTAAGCTGCTTAAACTTAGAGCAGGTATGGGAAAGGAATTTAAGGCTGATATGGAGGAGCTTATTAATCAGCTTAGTATAGAAATACCCAAAGTTTTTTCCTCTATTGAACACAGTGATGACAGGGACAGAATATTAAAAAGTTATCAGAAAAAGAAAGATGAAGTATTAAGGGAACTTGGCGAAGCTGCAAAAAAATATAACTTTGGAATAAAGACAAGCGGCAACGGTGGTATATATTTTATGCCTATATTAGAGGGTAAAACAATTACGGAGGAAGAATATGATGAACTTCCCGAGGAAGAAAAGGAAAAAATAAATGAAGGTTCAGATGAAGTTCATGAACTTGCAAATTCAGCAATGAAGAATATACGTGACCTTGATAAGGCGGCCAAGACAGAAATTGAAAATATGGACTATAATCTGGGACTTCTTACTGTGGGACATTACTTTGGACCGGTTCAGGACAAGTATGTTGACAATAAGGCTGTATCAGAACATCTTCTTAAAGTAAAGGAAGATATTCTTAATAATATAGATATGTTTACAGAAGAAGATGATGATGGGGAAAATGATCCTCTGTCAGTAATGATGCCATGGAGCCTGAAAAGGAGTACTGATGAAATATATGAAAAGTATAATGTCAATCTTATTGTAGATAACAGTGAAACAGTTGGGGCACCTGTTATAGTTGATTATAATCCCACATATACAAACCTTGTAGGTGAGATTGAATATGAAAATGAAAACGGAAATCTTACTACGGATTTTATGAAAATAAAAGCAGGACTTCTTCACAAAGCTAACGGAGGATATCTTATATTCCATGCTTACGATCTTTTATCAAATTCTTTTGCGTGGGATACATTAAAAAGAGCTTTAATTACAAATAAGGTGACAATTGAGCCATTAAAGGAATATCAGATAAGTGGTCTGACTGTTGCAGGACTTCAGCCGGAGCCTGCTGATATAAGTATAAAGGTCATAATTGTAGGCTCAATGTATTACTACGAGCTTTTAAAGGAATATGACGACTCCTTTTCAAAGCTTTTTAAGATATGTGCTATTTTTGACTATGAAATGGACTTTAATGAGGAAAACATTAATGCAATGCTTGGATTTGTTAAGGGTTATTGTGAAAAAAACAATTTGCTTCCCATTGATGACGGTGCCCTTTGTGAACTTTTGGAATATTCGGTAAGGATTGCTGAAAGGCAGGATAAGCTTACAACAAGATTTGGACTTATATGTGACATTATTGATGAAGCAGATACATGGGCAAGACTTGACAATGCTAAGGAAATTACAGCAGAATATATAACAAAAGCTGCAAGTAAGCGTGTTGAGCGTATAAATATATACGCAAAAAAATACAGTAAAATGATTTCGGATAATGAAATTATGATTGACACAGAGGGAACAGCAGTAGGGCAGATAAATGGACTTTGTGTTATGGAAATGGGCGACTATACCTTTGGTATGCCTACAAGAATAACTGCCAGCACATATACGGGAAAAGCGGGCATAGTAAATATTGAAAAAGAAGCAGAAATGAGCGGTTCTATACACGACAAGGGTATGCAGGTGCTTATAGGTTATCTGGGAGGTAAATATGCCCAGAAATATCCTCTCACATTAAGCTGCCGTGTGTGCTTTGAACAGAGTTACAACGGTATTGACGGGGACAGTGCGTCCTCAACAGAAACCTATGCAATTATTTCAAGTCTGAGCGGATGTCCCATAAATCAGCAGTTAGCTGTAACAGGCAGTATGAATCAGAAAGGTGAAATACAGCCTATAGGCGGTGTAACATATAAAATTGAGGGATTTTTTGATGTATGTAAGGAGAGGGGACTTACAGGAAGTCAGGGCTGTATAATTCCTGCCTCAAATGTTAAGGATCTTGTACTTAAAGATGAAGTTGTTGAAGCTGTAAAAGAGGGCAAATTCCATATATATGCCATTGAAACTATTGATGACGGTATTGAGCTTTTAATGGGCAGAAAGGCAGGAAAGGCTCTTGCAAGAGGCGGATATACTAAGGACAGTGTGCATTATCTTGTTGAGAATAAGCTTAAGAATTATTATAAAAAAGCAAGTGAGAATGAATAATGATAATATTTACCGATAATAAGGGGCGTTATGGAGGAAACTATGAATGCAGCTGATTTACATGTTTGTATAGAAAATGAATTTAAAGAAAATAAATCAATTGCAGCCTTAATTTATTTGGTAAATCACGGTAGGGAGGTTGAATTCAGGCTGCCTGATAATACTTTGGGATTTATATCATGCTCAAAATCATTAAAATATGTTTCGCTTTGGTATGACGGGAAAGAACAGGCTTTTGAAAGTGTAGAGCTTCTTTTGACTGAGTCTAAAATAAAGGGAAATGATTTTATATCTCGGTGGGATGAAATATTTATATCATATATATTTTAGCAAAACTCAAAATAATGTTTTAATGTATTAAAATCAGGGGTGATTCATATGAAAAAGCTTATATTAACATTTGTATTTACATTTATGTTAGTTGTCCCTGCTCTGGCACAGACTTATACAAGGGAGGAGGCTAAGAGCAGGGCGGAAGCTTTGTTTGACATAGAGGAATATAGTAAATTTGAATATTTATGGGAATCAGATAATAATACAAATTTAGGCAGCTATGGTATGAGGTGGACATTTAGTGATGACAGTAAGTATAAGGAAGTTATTATGTTGGCAGACGGAGATTTGATACAATATAAAAACAAGAATATCGATTCATCTGTTACCAGTAATGACAAAGAATATTCTGTAAGAGAATGCAAAGAAACTGCCGATAAATTCATTGAATCATCTATTATCGGCGGATTAAGTTCAGTCAAATTCAGAGGTGTCAATAAAGATATAATTATAAATGAAATAAATGGTATTTCAGGGGCAGTTTATGAATTTTATTACTACCCAGTAAGAAACGGTATTGAAAATATATCAGAAATGATATAGTATATGTACGCAGAAATACAAATACTGTTTCGCAATATTATACATATGAAAGTGATAAATATGCCTATAATGATTTTGATACAAGTAATTTTGAAAAGGCAAAGGATAAAGTAAAGGATGGAATTGAGCTGGGATATATGACTATATATAACAAGAGCAGAGGCAAATATGATGTAAGGGTTGTATATGCCTTTAAAGATTATCAGTTTGATGCTTACAGCTTTGAACCTGTACGTACTGACTATGATATGTTTACATATGGAGATAACTGTTTAAGTCAGGATCCAAATAAAAATGTCCCGAATTATATTATTGAAATTGATCCTCCTGCAAATGCAATTTCAAAAAGAAAGGCTATAAGAATATACAATAATTTTTACGGAACAGATTTTTCCTCAGATGATATAGAAGTGAGATATGGAGAAACGTATAGGCGTAATGATTATCTTGTGTATGCAAACGAGCTTATAATTGATTCAAAGGGACGAATAGTAGGGTATGATTATACTTTTAACAATTATCGACCAGATGAATTATTTTTAGATAAATTTCCGTTTTTTGAACAAGAGTTATCAGAAAAGGAAATTGCTGAAAAAATTATAAACAAAATAAATGTCAAAAACTATGACCTTACAGATATACGGAGCTTTAGTTTTAGTTCTTACAGCAATGTATATTATTGCAACATTAAGAGAAATGGTCTTATATCATTTAATGAGAAAATATATATTGAAATAAATGAGTTTGGAAAAATTTACGACATATGGGTTCAGTATACAGATGATGAGGCTTTTAAAAAGGATTTTGAAATAAACATAAGTGAAGAAGAAGCCCTTGAAATAGCTTTTGAAAAAATGGATTTTAATCCCTATTACTGTGAAAGGATTCCAGAATATTCTAATTTTAATATAATGACAAATATATACGGTTTCAGAGAATGTTTTGCCATAAATGCCGAAAATGGTATATTTTATAACCATGACAGAGAAGTTATCCAAAATGAAGAAGTTCTTCTAAGAGATAATATAAATGTATTTGAGCATATAGTCAAAAATTTGAAAAATTATAATGGGAGTATAAGTATATTTATCTAAGAAATAAGGCTGTCCGTTTAATTGGGACAGCCTTATAAATGTTTTATCAAAAATCATCGTCTACAGCAAGAGCTTCAATAAGTTCAACGTCTTCATTTCTTTCTGCAAATGTATTAAGAGCATATTCATTTGTAAAGAGAAGAATTGGTCTTTCAAAATGGTCAAAAACAAGAGTACATCTTGAATTTAAAATTTCCTTTATTTCATCGGGAGTCTTTCCCTTTACCCAGCGGGCAACACTGTAGTCCATAGGTTCCATTCTTATTTCTGAATTATATTCATTTTTTAATCTGTATTCAAAAACTTCAAACTGAAGAGCACCTACAGCACCTAAAACAACGTCATTGTATTCTGTTTTGTAAATCTGAATGGCACCTTCCTGTGCAAGCTGGTCTACACCTTTCTGGAACTGCTTTGCCTTCATTGTGTCAATGGGTCTTACTCTCATAAATAGTTCCGGCGGGAATGTAGGCAGTGGTTCAAAGAAAAGCCTGTCTTTACAGTTTGTAAGTGTATCGCCGATCTGATAATTACCTGTATCATAAATACCTATAATATCTCCGGCTATAGCTGTGTCTACAGTTTCTCTTTCGTTTGCCATAAGCTGTGTAGACTGGTTAAGCTTCATTTTCTTTCCTGTTCTTGACAGCGTTACATCCATACCTCTTTCAAAAGTACCTGAGCATATTCTGAAAAATGCAAGTCTGTCTCTATGGGCAGGATTCATATTTGCCTGTATTTTAAATATAAAGCCTGAGAAAAATTCATCTGTAGGCTGAACTACTCCATCAAGGGTCTTTCTGGGACCAGGAGCAGGGGACATATCAAGGAAGTGTTCCAAAAAGTTTGTAACACCAAAATCAGCCAAAGCAGTACCAAAGAAAACAGGTGAAAGTTTTCCCTTTGATATAAGTTCCATATCAAACTCATTGCCTGCACCATCTAAAAGTTCAACTTCATCTCTTAAATTCTGTAAATTTTCGTGAAAGAGAATATCATCAAGCTGTTTGTCGTATACACCATCATCTGATAACTCTATAACTTCATTTTTCTTATAGAGATATATTTTATTTTCCAGTCTGTCATATATTCCTTCAAAATAAGCTCCGTTACCTATAGGCCATGTTACTGCAACAGAGGGCAGACCAAGAGCGTTTTCAAGTTCCTCAAGAAGGGCGAGAGGTTCCATTGCATCTCTGTCAAGCTTATTCATAAATGTAAATATTGGTATACCTCTCATACTGCAAACTTTAAAAAGCTTTCTTGTCTGAGCCTCAACACCTTTGGCTGCATCAATTACCATTACGGCAGAGTCTACAGATGTAAGTATTCTATAAGTATCTTCGCCAAAGTCGTTATGTCCTGGAGTATCCATTATAGATACTCTTTTGCCTTCATACTCAAACTGCATTACAGATGATGTAACTGAAATTCCTCTCTGTTTCTCTATTTCCATCCAGTCTGACTTTGCTGAACGTCCTCTTCTGGCTTTTACGGCACCGGCTTCATGTATGGCACCGCCGTGGAGGAGAAGTTTTTCAGTCAATGTTGTTTTACCTGCATCAGGGTGAGATATTATACCAAAAATCCTTCTTTTATTTATTAAATTAATATCAGGTTTAGCCATAGTGTAAATCCCTTTCTAATACTTCTGATTATTTCTTTCCATCTTTTCTATTTTATAGTATAAAGGCTGTATTTGCAAGCATTTTTTTACTTACGTACCATATATTTTGTATTTAAATATTATTGTCAGTCACTTATAATATGCATAGGCGCCAAATAAAAAAACAAAAAGGAAAACAAAAAGGAGAAAAATATGAAAAAGTTAATTATTGCAACGGCTTTAATGGCTGTATCAATGACGGCTACGGCTTTTGCTTCAACGGATATACTGTCGGATAGTAATATTATTGTGAAGAAATACATAATTAACGGACAAGATACATATAATAACTTGTGTGACATAATTAATTCTATTGAAATAATAACAAATAACTGCTCTGAAATAACTACTCAGGTTGTAATCAGACCTGACTGTACAACTGAAGCAACAACCCAGGCAAAGCCGACAACAGAGGCAACAACCGAGGTGACAAC